>JALGUK010000014.1 GCA_029820875.1 Candidatus Zipacnadia bacterium | reverse complement strand
CTTGGGCGCCTTCTTTACCAGGAAGCTCCTGTGAACAGAGGGATTGTCTGACGCCCATAGCTCTACGATGTTGATGCGCAGCCAGGTATACTCCTCCGCGGCGACAAGAGGGGTGTCGGTGGTAAGTTTCACCCCTTCGCCCTTGCGCGCGGCCTCGGAGCCGAGGTCTACTTTTACAGGGACTTCAAGCGGTGCGGCCATCGTCCATCCGATGCCGTCTGATGAAAGTTCCACGGATGCTATGCTTGCCACGAGCGGCCGGTGGGATAGGGCGGCTGGTTGATGACATACATCGGCACCGGAGCCGTTGCATAGTATCCAAGTTGCTTCAGGGAATCCATAGCCCGAGCCTTGACCAGCGCATTGGCGTCTACCGCGGCGGCCTTGAGGGCGGGAATGGCCTCGCGGTCCCCGATCTGACCAAGAATCCATGCCGCCTTAGCGCGTGTGTACGGCTCAAGATGGGTGGCTTTCATCTCGCGTGTGACGGCTTCGATAACGGGGTCGTCCTTTTTGGGGGTCTTCGTCTTGATACCCTTGTAGACCAACGCTTCGGCCGCCTCGTTAATCACATCGGGGTCCTCAAGAGCATGAACGAGCAAGTCAATCGCGCGTTCATCGCGCAGGAGCTTTAGTTCCTGGATGGCCGCCAGGCGGGACTCGATATTGCGGCCTCCAAGTTGGTCTGAGAGGCGATCGAAGGGGTCCTCGGCGCAACCGCTCAGGGCCAGAACGGTCAAGGCGCATAAGACAGCGGCGACAACCGATAGAATTTGAAATAAGGGCCTGCGTGTCACTGGGCTTTAGTCCCCCTTCATTCGCTTGAGAGCATCGTTCGCTGCCATACGCACCCAATAAGCCCTGTCGGGTTTGGCTGCTTTCTCGAGCGCTTCTCTTGCAGAGGAGTCGCCGATTTGCCCCAATGCCCATGCAGCGGCCATTGCAACACCGGCGCTCATATCGTTCAGTCTCTCGACCAGTAGCGGCACTGTCTCCTTGTTGTCCAGGTTGCCCAATGCTTCGCAAGCGGCGGTGCGGACCGTTTCATGGGGATCGTCCAGAGCCGCTTCGACGGTGTGGAGAGCCTCAGGCGACTTCCCCGCCAGTCGTCCCAACGTCCGTACCACCGCTTCCCGCACTTCGAATCTCGTGTCGGGGGGTGGACCTTCCTCTTCCTCGCTCGCGGCGGCTTGTTCGGCTTCCTGGCCCTCTGCGGATGTCTGCTCAGCCTTAGCCGCCTCGGCTTGTGCGACCGCCTCCGGCGTGCTGCGCTGGAAGAGGGCAATCAGCGGCGTCACGGTGCCAGCGTCGCCCAACTCACCCAGTGCGAGAGCAGCGGCGATTTGAACCGGGGGCTCCTCGTCTTCGAGAGCTGCAGTCAGCGGCTCAACTGCTTTCGGATCTCGGATATTGCCCAGCGCCCTTGCGGCTGCGGCTCGAACATCGGGGTCCTGGTCCTTTGTTGCCTGTATCAGCGGCTCAACTGCGCGCCTGTCACCTATCTGACCGAGAACCTCCGCGGCCCGCCAACGGAGCCTCGCGTCCTGCGGGTTGGTCAGCGAGTCGCACAAGGGCGTGACGACCTTCCCACCGCGGGTGACCAGGCCTTTCATCGCGTCTGCTGCGTCATCGTAATTGTCGGATGAGAGGTCCTTGAGGTACTTGACGGTATGCAGGGCGCGTTGTCGCTGAGCCAGAGCCAGAACCGCGATTGCGGTTATCAGGATCACAATGCCCCAGATAAGCCATTTACGCTTCACATGTGTCACTCCCACGACGCTCTAAAGACGCATCTCAGCGGCTTTGACCTGCCTTGTCCGGATTTCCTTAACAGTCTTCTGGACGGCGTCATACAGCGCTTTGTCGGGCGTAATCTTTCGAGCTTTGAGCACTCGCAGACCTTCAGGGTCGCCGATGATGGCCAATGCGACCGCTGCACGGTCCGAAGCCACCTGATTCTTGCCGCCCATCACAATCAGCATCTCGTTTATGGCGGGCGCGCCGATGGCGCTTAGTGCGCCCAGCGCCGCCGTCGCAGCGGTGGGGTCATTCCCCCTGAGCACGCCCCCGAGCGCCTTGACCGCGGGATTCCCGATATCAGCGAGTGCAGCGGCCGCCCACAGCCGAACATATTCATCCTGGCTGGAGAGGAGCTTGATTAGGGTGGGCAAACCGGCCTCGGCCATGCGAGAGAGGGCAACCGCCGCAATTTCGGTATATTGACGGTCTGTAATCAGGGTTGCCAGCGTGGATGCCGCACTCGGGTCAGCGCTGATTCCGAGTGCGATAGCCGCATAGCGGCGGACCTCCGTGCTCTGGGATGGGTCCTTGACAGCCTCACAGAGCACTTTCACGGCGCTGTGCTTGCGCAACGCCGGCAGCTTCTGAACCTGTTTCGCCGCCTCGTCCACAGCCGTGAGATTGGCCTCCGTCGGGTTCCGTTTCGCGGCATTGAGGGCATTCCATAGCTGCTGGACCTCCTCCGACGCCTGGTAGCCCGGGAGGTCCTTCATCGTTTCGATTTTGCTAACCATTGTCGCCACCATGGACGCCTTCTCGGCACCGGAGAGGGATAGCCACTTGCTCGTCGCCTCCGCGAGCGTGTCGGTGCCCTCGAGGCTGACCATACCGGTGGCGCTTGTACCGCGGGCGACCAATTCGACGAGCCCGCCCTTGCCCATCAGAGCGATGGCGGCGAGGTATCGAACCGTCGGCTTCGGATCCTCGAGCATTTTAGCCAGTATATCCGCTGCCGTAGCGGTCGGCCAACCGCGCAGCGCCAGCATCGCTGCGTGTTGGACGTTCGGGTCGGGATCGCGCAGTGCCTCCGCGAGAGTATCCGCGCCCCGCTCGTCGCGAATGGCCTCCAACGCATCCACGACAGCCTTGCGAACTTGTGGGTTTGGATCCTTGGCGGCGGCCTTCAGGGTCGGCACCGCGGCGCGGGTTCCGGAGCGTCCCAGGGCGTCAGCCGCGAAAGCGCGGGCCGGTGCAAATTGGCTGCTGGACAGAACGCGCAACAAGTCATCCCTGGCAGGCTCCCCAATCTGCCCGAGTGCGATAGCCGCCCATTCGCGGGACCTGGTGTCCGGAGAAGCCAACTCTTCAATCAGCGGCTTGATGGCCGGCTCGCCGATACGCGTCAGCGCCTGTTGTGCCATCAGTGCTACTCGTTCGTCCCTTGTCCCGGCCGTCCCGAAAACTTTGACCAAAGCCGGCACCGCCGGTGGCCCAACGTGGACCAACGCATCCCGGGCAGCCACATATACATGCCAGTCCTTGTCCTGCAGCGCACGTATCAGGCTGGGTATGGCGCGCGCATCGGCGGTGGTTTTGAGGGCTTCGGCTGCCCGCCGCCGCACTTCCGGATTCGTGTCTCCCAGAGCACGAGCGAGCGGCTCCACGGTCGAGGGGTCGCCAATGTCAGCCAGGACATTCGTCGCGACGACGCGAACATCGGCATTGTTGCTGGTCAGAGCCCTCGATACTGCTGCTACTGCCGGCGTACCGATACGCTGCAGAGCCAGTTCGAGTTCCTTCCACGCGCCCTGGGGCTTTTCCATGAGCGTACGTACCAGCGGCTGAGCGGCCCTGGCGTCACCAATAAGGCCAAGCGATTGGGCAGCCGCTGCCTTGACGTCGGGGCGCGGGTCATCGAGGCTCTGAATCAGCCGCGTGGTGACCTGGTCTGGCACGGCGGAGGTGCCGAGGTATTCAATCAGAGGATTGTTGCCGGCAGGGGTGGGTGCGGCCACGGTCTTGGCAAACACAGGCCCGAGGGCCTCAGCGGCTTTACGCCTGACCGTCCACGCCGGGTCGCGCAGGGCCGTAAGAATGGGCTGGATTACACGTTCGGCATCGGCAGGCGCCAATGGAACGGCAACGCTTTGGTCTGCGATGTGCCCCAACATGGTCACGATGGAGCCGCGGACCTCGGGATGGGGATTTTTCAGTCCCTCGACGAGTGCATGAATCGCCGGAGCCTTCATCTTTTCCAACGTGGCGACCGCTGTACCCTGCCGGCGCAAGTGTTTTGCCGGGCGTATGCCGGGCGGGGGCTCGTACTGGTAGACTATCTTCATTAGGGCGGGGGTTGCCGGCTCGCCGACCACGGCGAGGACATCGCGAACGGCGTCCCGCACATACTGATCCCAGGCGTCGGCAAGCTCCAGAACGGGTTCAACGACCGGCTCGCCGATTCGCTGCAACGGAGCGATGGCCGCCCCCCGGATGGCTGCGTCCTTGTTTTTGAGCGAGTCCACCAATACCCCGATTGCGCGCCGGCCTGTGCGCGTGAGGATACAATTGCACCGCTCCTCTACCGGGGCATCCAGTCGGCTCTTGGCTACTATCATCTGCTGGAGAGCCTTCTGGTCCGTCATCCGCTCGAGAGCAGTTACTACGTTCTGTTGCGCCCATCTGGGCACAACTTCCTGCTCCATCGCATCTCCCAGTGTCTCCCTGTCCACGAAACGCCGCACGGCGTGCAGTTGCTGCTCCGGTGTGCCTACTTCGATCAGGCGCAGCAAACGGTGCATCTCGGTCCGGCGGTGCCAGATGATAACCCCGATGATGAGGATGATAAGAACTGTGATTATCGTCCCGAGACGGCTTCTGGGTTCTGCCTCTTCAGCCATTCAGTACATGCCCTCCAGCGCTGTGAGGGTATTCGCGGCCTGTTCGGGTGGTCAGCGCAAAGATTTCTATGGTCCAAGCAACAGCGCCGCTGCAACCCCGATGACGGAGAGTTCCTCAACCGGCGCAAAAAGCCCTTTGTAAAGTTCGAGAATCGTGTGAATATATTTTACCGAATACTTACGGTGCATTCGGCGATGACTTGCAGCCTTTTGCCGAGCATTGACTTGACGGCGTCTCAATGATAGACTGCACCGTCCCTTGTTTCTAACCATATGGAGCCGACGCGAATGCTCGAACGCTTTTCCCGACGCTTGCGCAACGCCAATCCACAGCTCCTGATGTTTCTCGTTGCAATTGTCCTTCTCGGCGCTGCGGGCGGAATCTATCAGACTACATTCAACAACTTCCTGCAGGATACCTTCGACCTGAGCGCTGACGCGCGAGGACATTTGGAGTTTCCGCGGGAACTCCCCGGTTTCCTTGTCGCCGTGCTCGCGGGAGCCCTTTTTTTCTTGCCGGAGACTCGAATGGCCGCGGTTGCCGCACTGACCGCTTGCGTAGGGATGGTGGGGCTTGCGACGGTCGGGTCCAAGTGGCCGCTGATGATCGCGTCAATAATCCTATGGAGCGCAGGCGACCATCTCATGATGCCCCTCAGGCAGACGTTGGGCCTGTCGTTGGCCCATCAAGGCCGGCAAGGTGCTCGCCTGGGGCAGGTGGCCGGGTTTGGCACAGCGGCCATTGTCATCGGTGCTTCATTCGTCTGGCTGGGGATGGAGTACTTTTCGGTGGGCTACGAGCCGCTGTTTTGGGTTGCCGCCGGGCTGGTTATGCTGGCGAGTGTCGTCTTCTTGCGGATGCATACAGCGACGGGTATGTCCCAACGCAGGCCGAAGTTCGTTTTCAGACGGCGTTACGGGCTTTTGTACATCCTCTCACTCCTGTTCGGCGCTCGCAAGCAGGTGTTTATAACTTTCGGCCCGTGGGTATTGGTGAAGGTCTTTCATCAGCCGGCATCCACTATCGCCAAGCTCTGGATCACCTCCTCGACACTCGGGGTGTTTTTCAATCCTCGGCTTGGGCGCGTTGTAGACCGGTTCGGCGAACGGGTGGTGCTGATGGCGGATGCCGTCCTGCTGGTCGGAATATGCCTCGGCTACGGTTTTGCTGAGTCGGTTCTGCCCGGCCCGTGGGCGGTCCGGGTGCTTTATGGGTGTTTTGTCCTCGACCAACTCCTTTTTGCGGTCGGCATGGCGCGAACCACTTACCTTCGCAAAATCGCTCAGAACGAGGACGATGTGACGGCGACGCTGTCACTTAACGTGTCCATTGATCACGCGGTTTCCATGTCACTTCCGTCGTTGGGCGGATTGATATGGGCGAAGTACGGTTACCCGTGGGTCTTCATTGGGGCCGCCTGTGTGGGGCTGATGACGTTGGGCGCTGCAAGCCGGGTGCCCAGAAACCTCTCATCCCCGTAATCGGGGTTACATCTCGGTGCGTTGGGGGAAGCGGTGGTCAATGGCCAGGACGATTGGCATCACGGGGATGGCCAAAAGGCCGTTCCACAGGGCGCTTGGGAGAAGAGTGTGCAGGTATGGGCTGGGTGGGTGAGGAGGGGAGAGAATAAAGAAGGCGAGGCCCATAAACAGCGTGGCGACTGCAATCACCAGGGCGCCGACGGTCGTTCGCTTTACGAAGACGTAGCGTTGCAGAAAACCCGCACCGAAGCCGGCCGACGTCCAGGTCAGCAGGTAAGTGCCCAGGCTTGTCGCCTCAATCGAGCCTCGCAGAAAGCCGCCGGCGAACCCCATAATCGCTCCCTCCGAATCGCCTCGCGCCAGAGCGACCGCAATGACAACAACTGCGATTAGGTCGGGTTGCCCGCCGAGATGGAGGGGATTGGTGCGCGACAGCAGCGCCTGCTGAATACCGCTTGCGACCACGAGCAGAACTAAGTAGATGGGTGTTGTCGAAGTCAAGTTTTCGCTCCTCAGGCGGGGCCTGAAAAGTCTAATGCCGTTTCATTCAGCCGGAACCAGCAGCAGCGTCTCCAGGTGGGCGAAGTCTACAAAAGGCCTGATACTGGCGATTTGAGAGGCATCCGCGGGATTGCGCTTGACTGAGACCACCCGCCCGATACGATACCCTCGTGGATAAACCCCTCCGTAACCGGAGCTTACGACCACATCTCCCTCACGTACAACGGCATCGCCTGGAAGGTCCATGCTCAGCAGGTGTCCTCTGAAGCCCGGCCCGGAGGGATCGCCGACCACCACTCCCTTATCACCCGACGCTAAAACCATGCCGGCCACACCGCTGCGCGGATCAATAATCAGAGCGATTTCCGTAGTGTGGGCGCCGAGTTTATCTCTGAGGACACGGCCGACCAGTCCACTGGGAGCGATGGCAATAAATCGCTCGCCGATGCCGTCCAAGCGCCCCTTGTTCACCGTGACGCGTTTGGCCTGGGTACCGGCCTCGACCGCGATGATACGAGCAGCCACGCCCGCGCCCTCGGACTCTTGCAGCTTCAGCAGCTCCCTGTAGCGCTTGTTCTCAATGCTGTAGCCGAAGAGCTTTGTAATCCGGGCCTCGAGTTCCGCGTTCTCCGCCCGCAGGCGCTTGTTTTCCTCTACCAGGGCCCGGGCATTCACCATGCCCTTCGCCGAATTGACCACCGTGTTATAACTCACACTGACCACAGCGGCCACAGCGTTGACTATGCCGACGGCGGCGCATTCCAGAGGGCTTTCACGGTCGCGGGCGGCAGCGAAGTAGTCCCAGGATACCACAACTATTCCCAGTATCAGCAGTGGGAGAAGGGTTTGCAGGCGTCGCTTGAATGAAGAACTTCGCCCGACCATAGCTGCCCGCTGACCTCCTGTTGCTTGCCCGGAGCCTCTTAAAACCCCGTGGTGTTACGGCTTGCACGGCTGCTTTCTTGGTGATAATGGCAGATGTCGCCAAGAGGACATTCCTTGCACGCAGGTCGTTGAGACCGGCAAATCTTACGCCCGTGCTGCACCATGTTAAGATGTAACTGATAGACAACATCGGGCGGAATCTTCTCCTGCAAAATTTCATGGGCGCGCTCCGGCGTCGTTCTCCCGTCGAGCCAGCCCAGGCGCCGAGCGATGCGCAAGACGTGCGTATCCACTGGGAAAACATCCCGCTCACAGTAAAATGTCAGAACACATGCCGCTGTTTTCGGCCCTACACCTTTGAAATGAAGCAGGTATTGGAGCGCCTCCTGAGGACTCCAATCCTTCAGAAAATCCAGTGATAACTGTCCGCGTTCAACGTGGATTTGATGCAAAATCGCCTTGATGCGGGCCGCCTTAATGTTAGCAAGCCCACCGTGGCCGATGGCGAGGCTGATTGCGCTTTCGGGAGCTTTGCGTACGTCCTCCCATGTCGGAAATGCCTCGCGAAGGGCGGCGAAGGCTCGGTGGGAGTTAACGTCCGACGTATTCTGTGAAAGAATCGTTCGGATCAATCCGCCGAGAGGATCTCTTGCCCGCCCCCGGCGCTTGTGTCCATAAATACCGGCAAGGCGTCTGTCAACGTCCCGGGCCGTATCGGCGAACAAATGAATCACCCGGCTGCGGGTTGATTTAGTGAGCGCAATTACTGATGAGCTTCCATTTTGGGGGCACGCAACTGCGTTATCCTGCGCGTTGCACCGGCTTCCTCTTAGGTGCCGTCGGCCGCATGTCTCTCGGCATTATGCTTGGCCCCGGCCTGTTCCGGTTGCGTTTTCCGCTTGCCCTTCTTGATTACGATGGACAGCGTCTTTGTACCCAAATTCTGGGCAGCATCCCTGGCTTCGACGTACAGCGTGTGCTCCCCTTGTTCAAGCCTCTTCGTTGTGAACTCGAATTGCTCGTAAGTGGAGTCGAAGATGCCGTCCCCCGGGGCTGCAGCACGCGGAGCGTCCTTTTTCCCGATACGATATTGGACGCTCACTACCGGCGAACGGGCGTCCATCACCGACCCTCGCACCGTGACCCTGCCGTCCTTGGAGACAGCAGGCTTGCCGGTGAGCAGAACATCGGGCGGGCTGTTGTCCAGCGTGATGTCCGGCAGCACTACCTCCTCGGTACGAGCATCCCCGGGGTTACTGACCTCGTCACTTACCTGTATCTTCAGAGTGTAAACTCCCTCTTTGAGGCCGCTGGTATCCCACTCGTAGGAGCTTTCGGCGATGTCGTCCTTGATGGGTTTCCAGGTCTTACCGCCGTCGCTGGAGCGGAAAAGAGTTGTACGCAGTGTATCCTTGTCAGGGTCCTTCGCCTGCCACTCGAACTTGCACTTTTTTCCGATGGTCGCGCCGGCCTTCGGCTTGGAGACCTTCAGTGTCGGCTTTTGATTTGCCGGCAGATAAACCACGCTGAACCGTTCGAGTTCCGGGCTGGCGGCGTCGGTGGTGCGCTTCATCTTCACACGGTACTGCAGGTAGCGCCCGGGCGGGTTGCCGCTGGCGCATCCGATGGACGATTGAGTGAGGGGGGCGGACCATGCGCTCCAGGTGCTGTCGGGTTCGGACGTGTTGCCGGTGCGTGTTTGGATTTGCATTTCGGTGTTCTTGGGGACGACCCCCCGCCACGAGACGGTTCCCCACTTCGCAACTCGGCCTGCGTCGCACACAGACGACTTGAACTCGCCCTCCTCCACACCGTTCGGGTTCACGGCGTAGACCGCGCCCATGTTGGCGGTACTGACGTAGAGCGTTCCGCCCGGGCCTCCCGCCAAGCCCAGAATCTGGGCCTCGTCTGCGTCCCAGAGCGTGCTGACTTTGTCGTCCGCTTCGATTCGCAGCAGCCGGCTGTCGTCCCCCGTGCCTGCGTAAATGCGCCCGTCAGGCGCCCGCCACATGCACAGGACTTGTTTAGCCGAGTTTTCGTATAGAACTTGCACAGCACCGTCAGGGGCGATTTTAATGATACGCCCACCCGGCGATGTTCCAGCGTATACGTTGCCATTCGCGTCTGCGACCAACGTATTTATCGTCAGGTCGTCTTCGGAGTCGTAAATGGCCTCGACGTTGCGGTCACTGACCCGATAAACGATGCCATCGTCCCCCGTTCCGACGAAAAGGCCGTTCTGGCCGAGGGCGAGGCTGAGTGCATGGGGCGAACTGAGGTCGCACAGAACCTCCGGGGGCGCAAACCCCTTGCCCTCGGGAGTGAAACGATAGACGACGCCGTGACTGCCGGTAGCGGCGTACAGGCGTCCCTTATCGTCAAATGTCATCGCCCAAATGTAGGATTCGGGGGAGTCGTAAACCAGGGACACCTTACCGTCGGGGGTGACCTGTAGTATCTTTCCATCGGGTCCTGTCCCCGCGTAGAGCATTCCGTCGCGCCCGGTGACAAGGGATAAGACCGCAACCTCCCCGGTTTCGGCCAATATACTGCTTTCACCGCCTGGAACTATCTTAATGATGCGGCCGCTGTTACCGGAGCCGGCGTACAGGACTCCATTGTCACCTGCGGTGAGAGCCCAAAGGCAGCTATCCTTGGCGGTGTATATTTTTTTCACCGCCGGCGCGAGGGTCAACTTGCCGGTGCCGATAACGGCCATGTTGTCCAGTTCTCCCGCGAGGAAGTCCTTAGCCTCGTCCTGAGTCCAGGTGGAAGGCTGACGGGCGACAGGAGTGGCGGTCTTCTCCTCACCCTGTTTTTTGCTTTTCTCCTCACTCTTGGTTTTATCTTTCGCTGTTTTCCCGTCGTCCCCCGCATTCGCTGCGGCTGCTGCGTCCTCCATGAGCTTTCTCAAACGGGGCGGCATGTCCGGCGGCAAGGGAGGTGTGATTGTTTGGCCCCTCCATCTGTAGCGTATGCGGCTGAAGTCCCACGTGAAATCTGCCAGCGATGACGGCAGCCGGCCGAGTCCGCTCGCGACCTCTTGGCCGTCCGACCCCGGCGCTTCCCCTGCAGAGCCTCCCCCCTCGGGGGGGCCAGCGCCTGCCTGAGGGGGGCTTGGGAGGCCGATGCCAGAGGGAACTTTCGCCCCCTTCTCGTACACCCTGAGCGTGACGACCGCCGCGCCCTGAACAACATAGTCCGTCGGCACGACTTTCTTCAGCTCGCCCCGTCCGATAACCATATCGCTGCTCTGGGAAAAGGCCATGATACTTGCAACGCTGGGCGGCAGTCGCTCGAGCTTGCGCCCCTCGACCGCGATGCCGATTTCAGGCAGCGAAGCGCTGATAACCAGCGCGTCGCCGCGCTCGGTGCTCTCGAACTCCTTGATTTCTTGCTCCAGGTTTTGAGGAATCGGCCGCAGAACGCCGTAGCGACCGGTAAGATACTGTGCTGTGCTCCCGCCGGAAACGACAACGCGGATGATGCCCGGTGAAGTGTCTGCCGGGATTTTGAGTTTAATTCTCTTCTCCACGAGCTCCCCTTCGAACGGCTTGAGAATCACGTGCAGGTCGGTTGACTCGCCCCTTTTCAGCATGGGCTTGTCTACATATACGCGCTTGATTTCCGCGGAGTTGTTGCGTTGCTGTATTTCCGTTTCGAATTCGATGGAGGACAGATGGACCTTTTCGTAGGAGTTGAAAGCGACAATGCCCAAAGCGTCAGCAAATTCTCTCATAGCCGCGGCCGGTGCGGCCGCGGGATCGTAAATGATATCGGAGCGATGGACACGTTGCCCCTCTTTGGTCGTGATAGTGAACGATGTGCGCACCGTTCCCTCGCCGAACGGTTTGTACACCGCCTCTACAGCGTTCACGACGGCGGTCATGACCAGGTCAGGGGTCAGTTCCTCTTGCTGGGCCACCTGCACGTGGAACGTTTTTTCGACGCCTCGATCGCCGTCGCGTACCCGGATGGTGAGCGGTACCAGTTCAGGCATTTGCCCCACTTGTCCCCCTACGGACCACGTCCGGTCCTCCAGAAGGCGCCCGTGGATGGCAAGAGGCGATGTCATCTTCATGGAGCTGAGAAGGCTGGGAATGATGTCGTGGACGTACGCGGTCGTCAGTGGCAGGTCCACATCGCCGAGCTGCATCATAGGATGGCCGAAGGCGATGACGGAGTCGCCGTCGCGGTAAGTGACTGTGCCGACGGCCGTCATGTCGAAATCGCCGGTCATGAGCTGAACGCCTACCGCCGCGCCGGGCGCGAGGTCCGTGTCAACTCCCTGCATTTGGCCGCCGCCGGGCGCTACAGTCAGCCCGCGCTGTCCGAAAACGCGCGTCACTTGCCTCAGCCCGCCAACCGTGAAACCCGAGCAGGACAGCAATGTTCCAAGGGGGCGCAGGAGAATCGTATTCTTGTCAATGAACGGCGGAGCCCCCGGTTCACTTACGTTGGCTACCGCGGCCCGTGTAATTTCCTGTTTGTGGAGCACCGCCGCTGCCGGCTGGGCCTCTGGAGTGGCGGGAGGCCGCACCTGCGCCTTTTGGAGCGATTCGAGCATCTGCCGTATGGGGGTTATTCCAAGGATCGGCTCCTTGGCGAACGTCCAGCCCCATGCCAGAGCCCCGACGAGACGCCCGTCAATGTAAATCGGGCTGCCGCTCATTCCCTCGATCGGCCCTGTTTGGCGTTCAACGGGCACGCCGTTGAGAATACGGACCAAGATGATGTCCCCGCCGAGGTCCGCGTTCTTTAAAACGCCCAGTATCTCCACGTCAAATGTCTCGATTTTGGTCCCCTGGAAAACAGACTTGCCGATGCCCTTCATGCCGCGCCGAATTTCGCTCACAGGCATCATCGTCCGGGCATCGAACTTCGGGGCGGCCGCCGCAACCACAAGACCCGCCCGCAGCAGGACCCCGAGCAGCACAATCCACGATATTACATTGCTCCGAGCATTCATGGGGACTTTCTCCTTGCTCCCCTGTGACGTCTGAATAAGTAACCTGTGAGACTATCACCTTTTGAGTGCCCTGTCAACATGAACGGCCCGTTCCAGTGGAGCCTGTTACCGACAATTACATCGGGCCGCTGCAGACGGCAAGCCCCTCGCCGGAGGAACTAACCCGAGCGCTGCCGAAGTCGTTCGGCGTTACCGGCCGTAACTGAGCGCTGCAAGGATGTGATTCAAGGGATGGTGCGCGGGACGACGGGTATGGTGGCCGGACTGCTGTTTTTCTTGTCCGGGTTCAGCGCGCTGATTTATCAAGTCGTCTGGGTTCGAATGTTCTCCCTCGTGTTCGGCGTTACAGTGCTGGCGGTGAGCACGGTCGTAGCGGTGTTCATGGCGGGTCTTGGGTTGGGAAGCATTCACTTCGGCCGGCGCGTTGATACCCACCCGCGCCCATTGGCATTGTATGGCTTTCTCGAGATTGGGATTGGGCTGTTCGCCGCGGTGCTGCCGGGCTTGGTCCTGCAGCTTGAACCAGCAGCCGCTCGGCTTTATCGCGTATTGGGGGCCGACAGCGCGATGCTTGTGCTGGCGCGGTTGGGGCTGTGTTTCGTGTTGCTGTTTCTCCCCACCTTTCTGATGGGCGGCACCCTGCCGGTTATCGTGCGCTTTTGCGTCCGGCGCCGGGAGCTTGTTGGGCTTGGGATCGGCACCCTTTACGCCCTCAATACCTTCGGCGCCGTTGTTGGGTGCGTTTTGGGTGGGATGGTCTTACCTCAGTGGGTGCCCATCAGCCGCATCATCGCAATGGCGGTTGCGGTCAACCTCTGTGCGGGCCTGGTGGCTGTGGTGATGGGGCTTCGGGGCGCAGCGGAGGCCGACGCGGTGCCCGTGACGGCGGACTACCGCTCTTCTACTGTCTCCTTTGATTATACAAGAGGCAGTCTGCGCCTTGCGATGACGGCGTTTTGCATCGCAAGCTTTGCAGCGCTGGCCTATGAGACACTCTGGACCCGCGCATTGATTCCCCGAATAGGTAACGATACCTATGCTTTTTCCATCATTGTGGCGACATTTCTTGTGGGGCTATCGCTTGGCGCGGCATTTTTCGGCAGTCGCGTGAGGGAATGGCGGCAGCCGCTGTTTGGCCTTGGCCTGGTGGAGCTGAGCCTGGCGGCGCTGGTTCCCGTCTGCCTGTGGCTGATGGGCCTGGCGGGTTATGAGGCCGGGCGACCTATCTCGGAGGGCGCGACCACATGGCAGACGCTGTTTATCAAGGCCCTCGCGGCGGGAGGAGTGATACTTGCCCCTACGATACTGATGGGGGCGAAGCTGCCGGTGCTTGTTCACGTGGCTACCGGCTCCCTGGCGCGGCTGGGCCGAAGCACCGGTGCCATCTACCTTGCGAACACCCTCGCAGCGATGCTCGGGTCGCTGACCGCCGGGTTTATACTGCTTCCGGGACTTGGGTTGCGGGGAAGCTTCATCGCCGCGACAGCGATGAGCGCGGGCGCAGGACTGTTGCTGCTCTTTGCTGAGCAGTCTCCGCGTCTCTCGTGGAAGCCGGCAGCTCCCCTAAGCGTTCTGTTTGTTTGCTGGCTGTTGCCGTCGTCATTGTTCGGTCCTAATGCGGTGAGCATGGCGGCGGTCGGGCAGAGGCTGCTTTACCATCGCGAATGGGTCGAGGGGTCGTTGACGGTGGCCGAGGATGTCGAGCACGGGTACAAAACTCTTTCGGTCAACGGCTACGTCACCGCGTGGACAACGCCGGAGGATATCCGAGTTCATAAAATGCTCGCATACGTGCCCATTTTGCTTGCACACAATACGCCTCACAACGCGCTGATTATCGGTTTCGGGCTGGGTGTAACGGCCCGGTCAGCGGTCGAGACAGGGCTGCAGGTAGACTGCGTGGAGCTTATGCGGGGGGAGATTGAGACAGCGGACCTTTTCGCCGACGTCAACGGGCATGTCCTGGCCGACCCGCATCTGCGGCTGATTATCGGCGATGGACGCAACTACGTTCTCGGAACGG
>JALGUK010000013.1 GCA_029820875.1 Candidatus Zipacnadia bacterium | reverse complement strand
GCGACTGTGACTCCTCATCAACCGGCTCGTCGTCATCGGACGCCTGCTCTACGCGCGGCGCGTTGCTTCGTCGAAGCAGCATAAACCAAACGGTTTGCCACTCCGGGAAGGGGCCGAAGAATGTCACGAGGATGGCCGATGCAATCCCTGTCAATAGAGTCACGCTTAGGACAATGCCGCTTGATTGCCCCGTATTCAGAGCGATGACGCGCGCCGCCCCGGCGACTATTACAACTGCAGCCGTGGACAGGAGGCTTCCCCGCAGCGCCATGATATAGTGCCGGGGACCAAATCCAGAACAAGCGTACACGAGTTGTGCATTGAGCAGAAAAACAAGCGTAGTGGCCGCTACAACGCCCCAGGCGACGCCAGCTGTACCCCACAGTGTACCGACGAGTGCCGCGAGTGTCAAGAACGCAGCGTACACTCCGTTGCGCCACATCTGGCTGTAGACACGCCCGAAGCCCCTCACCAGGGCTTCCCCGGGGTTGAAAAGAGTGCGCAACATCCCTGCGATACTCAGAATTTGCATTAAGACAACGGCTCCTCGCCACTGTTCACCGAGAACGATTGGGACCAGTTCAGGCGCGGATACCGCCAGCAGCGCGAGCATCGGGAACGTAACCGCGGATATTCCGGTAATGGCGCGGCCGAATGCCGAACGGGTTCGCGCCAAGTCGTTCTGGAAGCGGGAAAATGTCGGGAAAAGCACGGGGAAAACGCTGCCTACCATCGCAAACGCCGGCTGATGTACAGTATTGAAGCTCTTGCCATAAAGTCCCAGTGCATCGTTGCCCAGGCGACGCCCGACGATTATGTAGTCTACCTGCTGGGCGATATAATTGAGGAAGCCGATTCCCGCCACGCCTGTGGCAAAACCGAGTAGGTCTCGCAGACCTTTCAGGGAAGGAATCAGTGGTGGGGTGTAGCGGGTAAGGGCGCAAATCGCGCTGGTTTCTCCGACCACCGCCGCCAGTTGCGCGCCTGCTAAGCTCCAGTAGCCGTATCCGCCAATCGCCATACTCAGCCCGACTCCCGCATAAGCTACTGCACCGATAATTCGAGCAATGAACGGCAACTTGAAATCGAGTTGTCTCTGCAACACTGCACCCGGAACTACTCCCATGGGCATAACGACGAAGCTAAGCGCAATCACCTCGAGAAAGCGGGGCAGGCGGGGCTCGTTGAAAAACGCACCCACGTATGGCGCAGCGACCATGATAGCTGCGAGAATCGTCAGCCCCATCAGTAGCGTGCCCCAGAAGACGCTGACCAGGTGTATCGGCTTGATGTCCGCGCGCTGGACAAGCGCTTGCCCTAACCCAAAGTCCTGGAAAATGCGTGCCAGCGCTATGACGGTCATCGCCGCGGTGAGAATTCCGAAATCGGAGGGCAACAGCAACCGTGCAAGTATGATTCCGGTGAGCATCTGGATTGCGGTGACGGCAACCTGCGCCGAGCCCTTCCAACCGAGCGCAATTCGAACGCGGCCACCCATGTTCGCAAGTTCGATGTCTTGCTCCACTACCGCCACACTCTTCTCAGCGAGGCTTCACCGGTACAAGATGTGTGTCCATAAGCTGGGCCCACCACGTACGAACACGTCGTGCAAACAACACTTCCTGGTACAGTAAGGCGTCTCACCGGTGAGATCGGACGGATGCGTTCGTCGGGGGGGCATAATCATCTAAGTGAACACCCACGCTTTGCACCAGTAGGTGTCGCGGAGATTCGGCAGGCCCTCTACGGCCTGCCAGAGGGCTATCTGTCCTTGTCATCCTCGGCAGCCGCAAGTTGCAAGCGGCCCGAAGAGGCCACCGACTCCGCCACAAGCACCCAGGTCACGGAGAACATCAGCCCAACTATGAAAGCAAGAGCGAGGATTAGCTTCAGGCGGGGTGCGGCTGGTTTTGTCGGCGGCAGGGCTGCGTCCAGCACCTGCACCCACGTTCCCTCTCGGTGTTCCTCGATTTCCGCCTGGGTTTCCTCCTTGGTCAGGACCTCATACATGGCCTGTTTCGTCTGAACATCCAGCTCCAACTCCGCTAATTCACGCGCCCAACCGGGAACGGGCCGCAACCGCGCTCGTAGTCTCGCGACAGCAGCCTGGAGGCTGTTGGCCCGTGCCCGGGCACCGGCCTCCTCCACCGCCAGCTTCACCAGCTCTGGGTCAAGCTCCTTGTTGGCAGCCAGCAGGATTCGTGCCTTCTCCTCCTCAATCCTGCGGTCCAGTTGCTCCATTTCAGCACGAAGCTGTTGAACCTCAGGGTGCGCGTTTGTCATCTCTTGCCTATGCTTGCCTGGCGCTCCTGGGCTTGTTTAAGGGAGGCGCTCGCATCAGCCAAGGCAGCGCGGGCTGTCTGCTCGTCTCGCTCCAGTTGTCCCATCGCATCCACAAGTGCTGAAGTCTGCCGGTCAAGCGCCACTGTGCCATGCTTCTCCTGGAACGCCTGCCGCGCCTTGAGCGCCTCGTCAAGTCTGGCGCGTGCCCGCTTCCGCTCGTTTCTGATGAACTCGAGTGTCCGCTTCTGGGTGGTGAGGCTTTTCTGTTCCAGATAATCCTGAAGCTCGGCCGCATAGGTGTTTGCGAGTGCGGCAGCCAGCTCGCGCGCCTCGACGTCCGCCCCTATGGCCCGGCCCGACTCGTCCAAATCCATCGGAGCCAGAGAGAAACCACGCACTGTGCCTTTTGCCTGAGTACGGATGTACAGGACGCCGCGGTTCAGCTTGGCTCTCACCAGCTTGCGCAGTTTATCCGCTGCTTCGTATACCTTCTGGTCCTGGAGAAACCCTTGCTGCTTCACCCGCTTGATGACGCGCTCAGCGAGTGTATAGCTCTGCGCAATCGGAACATATTCTTCAGTTGAACTTGGTGACTGTAAGCCGCTCAGGAGAGTCGCAGGCATGTACTGGCTCAGGCGACTGAGTGTCGTGGTCTGGTTGGGGGTGCGGAGACTGACCTCCGCCACGTAGACCCGCGGCACCAGCAAAAGGCTGGCCAGGAGCGCGGCGACCATAACGGCAAGCGTGACGATGGCAATCGTCCGCCATCGGCGCAACAGCACGAATATCCATTCGAGCAGGTTCTTATCGTCCAAGCTGCTGCTCCATCATCAACAGACAGTAGGGATAAACAGCCGAATCCCCGACAGGGTATACCGAACAAAGCTATGCCGGATCCATCACTTGCAGCTTAGATGATGCTCCGGAACCACTCAACTGTTACGGGAAGCCCCTCATGCAGACTTACGCGGGGCTCCCAGCCGCAGAATTGCTTAATTTTCGATATATCCGGCTGTCGCCGGGTTGGTTCGTCCGCGAAAGGCAACGGAAGAAACACGATTTCTGAGTCTGACTTGCAGATTTCCTTAATCCGCTGGGCCATCTCAAGGATAGACACTTCATTAGGGTTCCCGACGTTGAATGCTTCCACCTCGTCACCGGCGCTTTCGTGTTCGGCCAAAGCCATCAGGCCCGCAACTGTATCCTCCACAAAGCAGAAGCTGCGTGTATGGGACCCGTCTCCGTAGACCGTAATCGGCTTTCCTTTGAGAGCCTGGCGAACGAAGTTGGGAACGACTCGTCCGTCGTCAGGTGCCATCCGGGGGCCATAGACGTTGAACAGGCGTGCGATTGCCGCGCGTGTTCTGCCCTCACGATGCGCTACCGCCGTCGCTGTCTCAGCGAATCGCTTCCCCTCGTCGTAACAGGAGCGACGTCCAAGTGTGTTCACATGTCCCCAATATGTCTCAGTCTGTGGGTGGACCTCCGGCTCGCCGTAGATCTCGGAGGTGGAAATCAGGAGGAAGCCTGCGTTGTTGTGCTCGGCCAACTTCAGAAGGTTCATCGTTCCAGTCGAATTGACCGCGAGGATTTCCATCGCGCGCGGCAAGAAGTCCTTCGGGCTTGCCGGAGACGCGAGATGGAAGATGTAGTCGAGGCCGTCAAAATCAAAAGATGAATCGGTAAGTGGCTGGCAGACATCGTGCTCGACGAGTGTAAAATGGGGAGAACTCAGAAGATGTGTTACATTCTCCCGACGGCCGGTAATGAAATTGTCTACGCAAACGACGTCCCTACCGGCATCTATAAGTGCCTCGCACAAGAACGATCCGATAAAACCTGCGCCGCCGGCAACAAGTGTCCGCAAGATGATATTATTTCCCCCTAAAATGATATGGCAGCATCCGTGCATTACAGCGGACGCAAAATGGATTCGATGTGGCGTCGAAGCGTCGGTCCGATCTCGGGGTCCTCAAGGCTGATTGCAAGAAATGCCCGGAGGTAGTCCTGGAAGTTGCCGATGTCGTGTCGGCGTTCATCCTCCCGCAGACAAACCCCGCAAACGTGCAATCTGTTCTGCAGCATCATCTGAATCGCGTCTGTCAGTTGTACTTCACCGCCCAGCCCAGGCATCGTCTTGCGCAGATACTCAAACAGTACCGCATCAAAGACGTAACGCCCGCTTACAGCGAGCCGGCTGGGTGCTTCCTGAACGGTCGGCTTCTCCACAATGCCTGCAATTTCGACGACTTCATCCAGCTCGCCTGCAGGCTCGACAATGCCATATCGCGACACTGCATCTTCCTGGACGGTCCTCAGCAGTATGGTGGCCTGCGCACCGCGCTCACAATGAATACGTATCAGACGTGCAAGCGGACTTTCGCCGTGCGAAGATTCAATCACTGCATCCCCGAGCGCCACGACGAACGGTTCTCCGTCCACGAAGCCTTCGGCGTGCCGGATGGCATCGCCAAGTCCCTTCGGGTTGCTCTGTCGTGTATAAAAGAGGCTCCACTCACTGTTGTCCAAAACCGGACTGCCGAACACGCTTTCGGTGTCGGTGACGGCTCCGTTCGCCCGGTCAAAGTGGTCCTCAATCGCGCGTTTTTGCTGGCCCGTGACAATCAGAACCCGGTCAAGTCCGCAGCTAACCAGTTCCTCAAGCACGAGTTGAATAGTAGGCTTGCGGCCTAACGGCAGCATCTCTTTTGGCTGTGACCGGGTAGCGGGGTAAAGGCGGGTCCCGCGGCCAGCAGCCGGTACGACGGCTTTGCGTATCTTCATTCTGAATCTCTTCAAATCGGTATCAATTGTTATCGGAACAGGAAATACAGCCCTGCCAAACTCTGTATGATACTCGCGTAGTCCTGAACAGTCTTAAACCTCTGCCTGGGAACAAATACTGCGTCCCCGGGCTGGACCTCCATATCGGTTTCCCCGGCAAGTACCTTATCGAGATTGACCGGTAGCGGAACCGTCTTCCCAGACGGATCCGCTCGCAGGATTACTGCCGATTTGGGCTTGGCATGGTCCGTCAGCCCGCCGGCCATCCCGATTAGCTGGCTCAGTGTCAGCCCGACGCGGTACGGGAACGCCCCCGGTACCCTGAATTGGTCGAGGGCGAAGACACGGTTGGCCAGTTGTGGAACCACGAGCGTATCACCGTTTTGCAGCTCCATGTCTGCATTGGGGTCATCGGCTACCAGCAGCTTGTGCAAGTCAATAGGAAAAACGCGCGTGGTTCCGTCCGGCATTTTCCGCTCTACGCGGGCGCGGTAGGTGTCCGCCTTGGGTGAAACACCGCCCAACCGGCGGATCACATCGCCTACTGTCTCGCCCTTCCCGATGGCTAAAATCCCTACTTGGTCGCCGCCGAGGGTCGGATAAAGATCGCCCGACGACCTGACGCCGGATGCGGCCGTGGTTCCCCCGGCCTCCGCCGCCCCTTGCACCTCCGCCAGGCTGGCGCCTACGAAGCTGCCTACGACGCGGATGGTGTTCTGTCGCAGTGCAATGGACGGTACATAGAGATGATCGCCGTCCTTGAGAACACGGTTCCCAACGGAACTCCCGTCGTTCCAGATAAGTGTCAAGTCAACCGGTTTTTTGATTTGCTTGCCCTCTTCGTCATGAGTGAGCACGAACGCGTAACGCAGGTCTGCCTGGGGCGTCGGTCCACCGGCGATATCGAGCAGATCGCTTATCCTCATTCCTTCGCGCAGAGACGTCTGAAACACCCTGTCAGGCGAAGTAACGGCACCATGGACCTCGCCCAAGACATAGACTTGCCCTTCAAACGTAGTACGCGACGGTATTTCGACGCGGTCGCCGTCCACGAGAAGAATATTCTGGGTTTCGTCACCCTTGCGCAGCAGGGCGTCGAAGTCTACGTCGAGTAACTGTGTCGAACCGGTGGGAGTGGGGCGATCCACGGTGGCATGTTGCAGCGAGGCATCGGCCGTCGGCCCGCCGGCCACGTCAATCAAGTCCTTGAGCCGCATTCCTCGCCGTAGCGGACATCGAAGCACCGGCTTCCTGCCAGCGTGTCTCTCAACGACCCATCCCTCGGCTGATGAGGTGCTCGGACCGGTCGCCGGCAGTCCGACCAGGCGCCGCAATTGCCCAGAGATTCGGACCTCACCCTGGAAGAGCCGCAAGGGCGGTACCGTAATGACATCGCCGTCGCGAAGCTCCACGTTCTGAGAAACATCTCCTCGCCGGATAAGAGCGACGAAGTCCACAGCGACACTAACGGCCTTCCCGGCCTCAGCGCGGGTTAATGTGGCATGCTCCAGGGATGCCTCCGCCGTTACCCCTCCGGCCTGGTTGATAGCATCCAGGAGTGTCAGGCCGGGCCGTACAGGGATGGTAAGCGATGGTTCGCTAACCGGCGATCGCTCCCCGCCCGAAGTCGCAACAGGCGCAGGTGTTTTTGGCCGCTGCGCACCGGCTTGCGCCTGTGGGACGGTAGCAGTTGGAGCAGATGGTGGCCGTATAGGCGCAGGTTGTTCCTTGAGTGCCATAAATTCGCCCGTGAGGACGACGCTGCCAAGGAATCCTTCGAGAGTGGGTATAACGAGGCGGTCTCCGTCGCGCAAAGCAGTGCTTTGGTCACTCGGCGGTCCCGTGAGGCTTAGATTCAGGGCCACATGCGCCTCCTGTGGCCGAGCTCGTTCCAGATAAGCATGTTCCAGGGCGGCCTGCGCAGTGGGGCCTCCGGCTCGCTTCAAGATATCTTGGACTGTCTCGCCGGGCTCGATCTCGTAAACGGCTGCGCGTCTGACCTCTCCCTCAACCGTAACAGCCCGGCCCCGCACCGGAACGAACACATTGTCGCCCGGCTCCAGGCGAACATCACCCGTTGTATCCCCGCCCACGAGAATCCTCTCGAGATCAACCGGCTGGTCCGTATCGCCGCGTCGAAGAGTGACGTGACGCAGCGACGAAGAGTCCGTCAGCGCATCGGAGAGAGCGATAAGGTCTGAGACGGTCATGAGCGGGTCAACGATGTATGCTCCCGGTTTGTGGACTTCCCCCCATAACCAGACCCGGAACGTGCGGAGCTGGGAGATGGTTACGCTGATGTCAACATTCCTGTATAGACGCCGCAACGCATGGGTGAGCTGTTCCCTTACTTCGCCAAGGGTGCTACCCGCCACATGCAAGGGATCGAGCCACTCGATGAGGATATCGCCAGTGGGGGTTACAACCGGCTGATAGACTCGGGGCTCGCGAGTGTGGATAGTAATTGTGAGTCGGTCACCAGGTCCGAGAACGTAGTCATCCCCCACGGGGTGCGGGATAGCCTGGCCGGTGCTTAAAACTCGTTCTGAGGGCTTGACAGGGACTTGTTGTGCCGACGGGGAGGATAGCTGTGCGTCGTCCGTAGGTGGGTTCACAGCGGCCAGGATGGGTATAGCGGCGCTGAACAACGCGACAAGGGCGATTTTCGAAGCTAAAGTCCGTACCGAACAGCGCGGCATCGGTGTCACCTGCAATAGTAGACAACGGACAGTGGGCAGTGCGCAGCGGTGGCTTGCTCAACTATGCCACACTGATCGGTCTGGCCACGCTCTGTGGGGAACTCGTGGCTGGCGGATAACGCAATGGAGCCGGCGATCCGACTCGAACGGATAACCTGGTGATTACGATTCACCTGCTCTGCCAATTGAGCTACGCCGGCTTCCCGCAGCAATCAACCCTTCCTCGGCAGAGCCAGAGCCGACGGTTTGACGGCCGTCGCTACTATAACATCTGCCTACTGTGGGTTGACTGCTGGTCAATATCTGTGGTGCCGGGACCCAGAATTGAACTGGGGACACCTGGATTTTCAGTCCAGTGCTCTACCAACTGAGCTATCCCGGCACAAACGCCATTGACGGCCATCACTTAGCGGATGCAGTTATGGTTCAGGGCTTTCTCCCACTGTCCGCGTGGCCGACCATTATATACTGGTGGGCGGAACAGGAATTGAACCTATGACCTCCTGCTTGTAAGGCAGGCGCTCTACCCAACTGAGCTATCCGCCCGTATCGGATGAGCACATGTCGGCTCGCGCAGAATCGCCGACTGCCTCTGATTACGCAGTTGGTAGCCCCAACGGGATTCGAACCCGTGTTGCCGCCTTGAAAGAGCGGCGTCCTAGACCAGACTAGACGATGGGGCCTTCCACTCACCGGCAGGGAAGTGACCTGCAACCGACAAGGGCCACAAACCCCTGACCGGCGCGTATGGTGAGCCGTCAGGGGATCGAACCCTGGACCCTCGGATTAAAAGTCCGATGCTCTACCAGCTGAGCTAACGGCTCTGAGTGGCAACGACCAGTATCGTGCCTCGTATGTTACCCGATTTTTGCGCCTTTGTCAACTCGGTTAGGACCCTTGGGCTGTCCGAAGTGCACCCTTCATCCAATGGCGACCGACGCACCTGCGGATGGCGAATTTGCGTGCAAACAGGGCCGGCCGCGGTCGAGCACGGTGACATATGGCATGTGAAAGGGCCGTTCGACGCCATTGGGCGTTGCTTCGCTTGTAGGTATCTCATGGCCAGAATGAGTAAGTCTGGACCTGGAAGATGAGAGCGTAGACGACCCATAAGCAGCCGCTGGTGATATCGCCGAGGATTAACCCGAATGCGAACGCCATCAAACCGGGAACCGCGCGCGGCCCCATGTAGCGGGTGACGATGGACTTAAGAAGCCAGGCGACGAACATGGGAAACCACATGTGAGCCATGTACCAAGTCGTGCCAAGCGCAAATCCCGCCGGATGCAACGGCCACCAGATGAACCGCGTCCGGATGACCATCATCCCGAAGTAAAAGGCAAAGCCGATGGCGGAGGCAATCACACGTCCCCATGCGAAGCCGTGGTCGGCATGAAGCCAACCCGCGAGTTGCCTCCACGCCTCTTGAGGGACCCAGGGGAACCAGGGCGCCCAATCAGACCCGAGGCCGTGGTGATAGCCCAGGTAGAGGAACCAAAACAGCGCCCAGGCTTGCGCGAACGCGATCATTCCTATTGTCGCCAGAAGCAGACGACGTCCGTTCAAACCAGTCCGATACGCGAAGTAGAGGCCCTCCACTTGATGGGGGAAAGGGATGTTGCGCATTCCACGGGTAAAGGAGAAGAACACCGACAGGGATGTCAGGTTCTGAGTGCCCAGGATGCGCGGCCCGAGGACGTTGCCTTGCATTACCGTCGGACCAAGGCGCTCAAGCTCGTGAGTTGGGAGCCCCATCTCGGCCCGGATTCGGCCGATAATCAGCGTCATGATGTAGTATTGTGCGAAGAACGCGACTGAAACGGGCACCGACATCTTCTGTGATACACCGACGGCGGTTACGTAGAGGAAACCGGCAAGGAAGATTAGAGCTGACGTTCGATAGCGAAGGGGTTCTTCCGCATCTACCGCCGGCTTCTCCAGGCCGGATATCCGGCGCATGACTTGTCGGAAGTAGGGCCTGGCAGCCCATAATGAGAACCCCAGAAGCGCAAGGTACCCTCCCCACGACTGTTCCTTCATGTACGGAAACTCCGGTGTCTGCGTCCATCCCATCCAGGCGCAGAAAATCGCCTCCACCTTCCAGAAAAGATAGAAGAACCACAGCGACAGGCTCAGCTCCTGCGGAAGCAGTATACCGAGCCCGATAATAAATGGGTACAGGCACGTCTGGAACGTCCCGATTGCATTCCACGGTCGCCCAACAAAGTATTTCGCGAGGTTTATCGTGGGAGATTGCCATAGCTTCACTGCAATGACCGGGACACCCGGGTAGAACTGGTGGAGGCCGTTGAGCAGGTTAATGGTCCAGGTAATGCCGATTGCTATCCAGAATGCAGGCCGCAGGGGAAGCTGCGTTACCCTGCGTGAAAGCTCGTATGGCAACTGAACGATGGGGAAGCTCATCTTCTCCGCCTCGACCCAGCGTCGGCGAAACAGGACTGCGAGTCCGACCGGAGCCGACCACAATGCGGTGAAAAAGAGCCACCAGCGGAGCATGGGGCCGAGCCACACGGAGAGATTGTGCGGCTGGAAGATGCTGCTGTCGCCGTCCCACAGTCGGCGTAGGGCGACCTTGTCGCTGACGGTCATGCCGTGGGGAACAAAGCGCCAGAAGAGGTCCTCCCAGCCGTTTTCCGGCGTCGCGAAGTGCGCCCAGCCATGGATAGTGCCGAACATTGTATTCATTGTATCCTGCCCGCTGGTGCAAGTGGCTACTGAAAGGAGGATGAAGAAAGAAAGCAGTTCGGCGGGTGAAAATGCCACTCGAGGCGCCCAGCGCGTAAGCAACGCGTTCATGCCACGGAAAATCACGAGGACGAAGACCACGTTATAAAACAGGGAGACGACAGTCGGACCTTCAAGCCCTCGTGGGCCCTGCAGGTGCGCCATGAAGTAGGCGTTCAGGGGAGCGATGAGGAAGCAGATGATTAGGATGCGCCAAGTCACACCCTCATCGCGGTAATCCACAGCTTGAGCCTTTTCTTCAGTCTGCAACAGTTTGTGAGAACCCATGTCGGGCAGAGCGATCGCCTCTGTCAAATGCCAACAGAAGTACGTGACGTCTGAGCGCCCCGCCCTCAGATGGCAGGATGTTCGATATCTCGGAACCACAGCGGGTTGACGTCATGGAATGGCCGGTCACGGTCGCATAGTTGCCCGTAATAGGCCCAATCCTCTTCAGTCAGCCATTCGCCTCTTGCATAGCGGCGCGCCATGGAGGCGACACGTTTGAAGTCGGAATGGTGGGCCTGCAAGCGGAATTCCGCATAGTCGCGTGCAGTCCAGGTTGTAATAAGAAACTGCCAATCCGATGCCTGCATCAACAATAACTCTCGAGCTGCCTGTTGTAGGAACTTCTGTATCACCGGGTCACGGTTGTCCCCCTGCTCGCGGACCAATGCCTGCATGTCCAGCTCGGCGTCGTAGATTCTTTGCCACGTCCAGGTGGTCTCGGGGTTGAGCCATACCCAGTGTCCTCCGCCCTGACCCCACGACCCCTCCGGCAGGCTTATCGCCGAGGTCGGCGGATGGCGGCGGAGGTACTCGTGACAGGTGAGCATCTGTATCTCGGGGTCCTGGTTCATCCAACGCAGTACATAACCCAGCCACTCGACACCCTCGAACCACCAGTGGCCGAAAAGCTCCGCGTCAAAAGGCGCACACACGACTGGCAGCCGCCTGAAATCGCGGGAACACCCACGCAGCGTCTCCTTGACCAGCCACATAAAGTGCCCTGCGTTCTCGTATACGCGCTCGGCCGCCTTCTCCGGGCCGTATTGTTGTTTAGCGGCCAGGTCGCCGCTGTCGTCAGTAATGCGCCAGTAGCGCAAGCCGCCCGGGTAGTGTTTCTTATGGAAGTCCAGATACCACCCATCGCCCGGGTAGCCCCACTCGGCGCTCCATACCTGCAGGCTTGTGGACGGGTCTCGTGCGAAGCAGGCCACCGGCGGATGGTCCTCGAAGTAGTCGCCGACGAAGTAAGGATAGTGAGGGTCCTTGGGCCATCGGTCTTCGTCGGGGACGGGGCGGCGTCTTATACGGCTCCACAGCTTGCCCATGGTCTGGTCGGTCTCTACTGTCACCGGTAGAGGCCAACCGCCCTGGAGCATGTGTGTATCTACGATGAAGTAATCAATGCCGTTTTCACCAAGAAACTCCTCGAGCCCCTTCCGCATCCAGACCTCGCCTGTACTCCCGATTTCTTCGGGCACTCCCCAGCGGGCGCGAGGCCTGTAGGCGCACTCCGGCAGCCAAAAACCGCGTGGCCAGCGGCCGAAATGGCGGTTGTAAGTCGTGATTCCTTCCTTGATTTGCGCCTGAACGCTCCCGTCCTCGCGAAGAAGAGGCAAGTAGCCGTGGGTCGCGGCCGATGTCATGATTTCAATTTGGCCCTCATCCTGAAGCTCCCTGAAGGCTCCCACAAGATCGCGGTGATAGCGCTCGGTGAAGTCTCTTAGAAGGGAAATGTACCGCTCACGCCACAGGTACGCCAGGTGCTGGAGATGACCTTCGCCCCTCCACCGGAACTCCTCGAAGTTGTGGTGCGCTTCGTCTATTTTGTTCTCAAGATAACTAGCGAACCAGCCCTTGAAACGGTCGTCAGACAGTTGCTCGAGCACCACCGGTGTCAGCCCGATCGTAAGATTGGCGACATAACCCTCTGATGCAAGCTGCTGACAGAGGTCAATGATGGGCATGTAGGTCTCCGCCGCCGCTTCATAGGCCATTGCACTGCCATGGGGCCAGGTACTGTGGCCTAGAACATACGGAACGTGGGAATGCAAGACCAAGCAAAAGCAGCCCAAAGCATCCGGCTTTTCAGGTTGCTGCGGCGACTGCGCCTCCGAACGTTCCATGTACAGTCCTCCGAGTAGTACGTTGTAGCTGCTGAAGTTTCATATCAAAGTATGCAATTCGCGGCCGGGGCACGCTTGACCTCTGTGAAGTGGACGGACAAGAGCGCGAGCGCCGGAATCTTGACACAGCATGGGTGGTTAGGCTAAGATGGCAGTGTGTTTTCGTTTTGATTGTGTCCGAGGTTTGGCAGGTGTGGGTTGTGGGCCGCGTATTGTGCGAGACACATAGTGTGACTTGGTGCCCAATCTACAAGAAGGGCGACGTGATGGTTCTCGACTCGCCAAACCTTGTGGTGGAAGATTCGTCCAAGAATATCTGTTTCCTTGCTCTGGCTCAAGCCGTGTCTCGGTTGGAGGCGATCTCGAGACCTGACAGGTGCCGTGAGTACGGGCTGCCTGAGAAACGCCGGCTGTTTACTTGCCCCAAGGGCACGGTGACTTTCGTCCTCAGCGAAGCGCCTTATACATTGGTGGACGAGCTCAAGGACACCCCGATTTTCAGTCATTGCTCGCGTGAAGTGCTTGAGGAAGTGGCACAATGGGGTGAGATTCTTACATTCAAACCACCGATGCGAATCATCCAGCAAGGTGAACGGGGTACCAATCTGTACTTGATTCTTGAGGGACAAGTGGATGTGCTGTATGAGACTCAGGACGGACATAGCAGGCGGATAGCCCGGCTGGGGCGCTATGACTGTTTCGGTGAGATGTCGCTTTTGGCCGGTCAGCCGACATCGGCGACGGCGCAGGCGGCGACGGAGGTGAATGTGCTCGCTCTTCCTCATGCGCGGATGCGGGAACTTCTCGCCAACAATCTTGCGCTGAACCAGTACTTCATGCAACTTCTGGTGCGGCGCTTAGTCCGGACCAATCAGCAGGTGGAAAAGACCATTGAACGCGGCGTAGCCGGCCATCTCAGCCAGATGAGTCTCGGTGAGCTCGCGCAGACAATTCTTGCCGGCACCCGTACCGGTAT
The DNA here is from genome assembly GCA_029820875.1 of Candidatus Zipacnadia bacterium. The sequence continues at coordinate 3,174 of JALGUK010000013.1, read as the reverse complement.
TCTTCATCTGATGCACGCCGATCAGCGTGCGCAGGTGTTCTTTAAAAACGGCCAAATAATCAACGCTGCCATCGATGGGTTGGAGGGGGAAGATGCTTTCTTCGAGCTGGCGAAGTGGGAGGATGGCACATTCCGTTTCGAGCAAGAGGATTTCAAGGGCGAACGAAAGATTCGAACGGAAACAATGGGGCTGCTGTTGGAGGCATTCCGGCGAATAGATGAATACCGGGCGAAAGAAGCGAAAAACGGCAACGATTCTGGCGGAAGTTCCGACACATAGTTGAGGAGCAGGCTCTCAGATTGAGTTTGCTTCGTCCGTTGACAGGGAAAGAAGTTCTTGGTACAATTCGGTAATGGAGCATATCAAGTTGTCCAAAGGGGACATTACGCCGAATATGGATCAACAGACGGTTGAGAAACTCAGGAGCTTCTCTACGGAGAATCTCATGGAGCTGGAGCAGCAGATTCTGGAGGGCATCAAGCGCGAGGTCCAAGCTCGCAAGGATGAGCTGATAGAGGAAGCTCGCAAGAAGCGTAAGAAGGCCAAACGTAAGCGTCGGAAGTAGAATCGTGAAAGAGGTGGCGGCGTAGCTCAGATGGTGAGAGCACGCGGTTCATACCCGCGGAGTCGGCGGTTCGAGTCCGCCCGCCGCTACCAATACAGTCGCATGGCCACAGTAGCATATAACCCCGTCACCCTCACAGAACGACTCGCCTCTTGTGCTGAGTCTTTTTTTGTTTCTTGCGTTCACAGCATCTACCCATCGGGCAAGTGCTACTGGGTGGAACGGACGGAGTCGGAATGGCAGAATTAGACCACGATCTGCTCGCTGATATTATTCGTCTCTTCGAAGCTGAGGGCCTCACGGAGCTGGTTGTCGAGGAGCCTGGCCTCAGAATTGCAGTGCGAAGGGAAACCGAGGAAGCAGCTCCAGGAACATACGCCCTGGAGACAGGTGCTCCCAGCAGTCAGGGGCTGCCGAAGGATGTTGACATCTCGGCAGAGCCGCAGGACACCGAGGAAGTGGCTATTGCATCCCCGATCGCCGGTGTTTTCTATCGTGCACCTTCGCCGGGAGTCCGCCCTTATGTAAGCGATGGTGACGAGGTTGAGGAAGGCCAGGTTGTTGGCATTGTTGAAGCGATGAAGGTCATGAATGAAATCACATCCCACCTCAACGGTGTAGTCACACGCATCGTGGCACAAAACGAAGACGTCGTTGCCGTGGGGCAGGTCCTGATGTGGGTTAAACCGTTTTAGCGAACGATATTAGTTTCACGGAGGAGCACATTTCCATGCCGTCGCGTCAGATCAATGTAGCCATTTTGGGCTTCGGAACGGTCGGCTCAGGCACGTATAAGGTGCTCACAGCTCACGCTGATGAAATCGAGCGCCGAACAGGGTGCCGCATCAGCGTCAGCAAGGTGGCGGATTTGGACTGGAATCGTCCGCGCACCATTCTCCCTGATGAGTCTATCCGGACGACAGACGCGATGGCCGCTGTTACGGATCCATCCATTGACATTGTTGTTGAGACCATCGGCGGGGTCAAAGCGGCGCGGGAGCTGGTCCTTGCCGCCATTGAGCACGGAAAGGGCGTTGCGACATCCAACAAGGTGCTTATGGCCAGGCATGGCGGCGAAATCCTCGACTTGGCGAAAGAGCGGGGGGTGGACGTCTTCTTTGAGGGAGCGGTTGCGGGCGGCATCCCCCTTATCCGGCCCCTTAAAGAAAGCCTGGAAGCCAATGAAATCCGGCAGATTATGGGAATTCTCAATGGCACGACCAACTATATCCTAACACGAATGACCAGGGATGGTGCGGAGTTTGACAATGCCCTCGCAGAGGCGCAGGCACAGGGGTATGCGGAGGCCGATCCGACCGATGATGTGGAAGGGCACGACGCAGCCTATAAGATAGCTATCCTCGCCGCCATTGCCTTCGGCAGTCGCGTTCCTGTGGACGAGGTCTACAGGGAGGGCATCACCGGCATCACGCAAGCGGATATCCGTTATGCGCGGGAGATGGAGCGGGTCGTGAAGCTGCTTGCTGTTGCAAAGAGGGACGGTGATGCGATCCAGGTACGGGTGCATCCCACATTGCTTCCTAAGCGGCACCCACTCGCGTCTGTCAACGACGTGTTCAACGCGGTCTGGATAGAGGGTGATGCAATGGGAGAGGTGATGTTTTATGGCCGCGGCGCCGGGTCCATGCCTACCGGCAGTGCTGTTGCGAGTGATGTGATAGACATCGCGCGCAACATTGCCAGGGGCGCGATGGCGCGCTATTCATGCACGTGCTCCCATCAGTACCCACCGCAGGACATCGGACAGGTGGTTACGAAGTACTATCTACGCACAACCGTCGCAGACCAGCCTGGGGTGCTGGGCCAAATGGCGACGATTCTGGGCCGACACGACGTGAGTATTGAATCCGTCATCCAGAAGGGCACGAGCGGGCATGTTGCGGAGGTCGTATGGCTGACCCATCCGGTGACGGGATATGACATTCTTCACGCTGTTGAACACCTTCGGTCCCTCAGCGTCGTAAAGTCCGTGGACAGTATGATTCGAGTCGAAGGCAACTAAGGCTGCTGGAGGATTATGGATGGGCGATTTGCCACTCTCTACTGCGGGATTACGAACGGGACATGGGCTGCGAGAGCCAAAATGGCCGGGAGTAATCGAGGCCTATCGCGCGTACCTGCCTATCTCGGACGATACACCTGTGGTGACGCTGCTTGAGGGCGGCACTCCGCTGGTCAGCGCTCCACATCTGGCCGAAACTCTCAAGTACGAGGGGCTCAATCCGACCGGTTCGTTCAAGGACCGCGGCATGACCATGGCTATTACAAAGGCGCGCGAGGCGGGCGCACGGGTCGTAATGTGTGCATCCACAGGGAACACATCCGCCTCGGCGGCAGCTTACGCTGCGCGGGCCGGAATGATTTGCGTCGTTGTCGTGCCGGCTGGCTACATTGCGTTGGGAAAACTTGCACAGGCTCTTATACACGGGGCGAAGGTGGTCGGGGTGGAGGGTAATTTCGACGACGCTTTGCACATCGTCCGCGAGATTACCGACCGGTATCCGATAGTTCTGGTGAACTCCATCAACCCGTATCGCATTGAAGGCCAGAAGACCGCATCATTTGAAGTTTGTGACGCGCTCGGACG
>JALGUK010000341.1 GCA_029820875.1 Candidatus Zipacnadia bacterium | reverse complement strand
GCAATCAACCTCTCGCCTGCGTAGATATCCACCGGATCGGTCGCATTCTTGTCGAGCGTGACGACTGCACCGGCCTTAAGTTCCAGAAGGTCGCGGATGGGCAGGCGAGTGGTTCCCAGTTGCACCTCGACCTCGAGCGAGACATCCATCAGAGAGCTTAGCCCCTCTCCCTCAGCCGGCACAATGCCGTCCGAGGTCGCCGGCAGGGCCGTGTCCTTCTGCTCGGCCGTGGAGGGAGCTTCCACTTGTTGTTCTTTGCCCGCATATTCAAGCATCCGACTCAGACTCCTCCGCGATGGATGGGGTTTGCCCAGGCTTATCCCAGGACGTGATCTCGACGGCCATGCGCCCTGCCTTCACCCCTGCGCGACCATGTAGCCTGACGGCGCTGCCAACCTTGAGAAGCACATCGCGGCCCGCCTGACCGTCGAGGAGCAACACATCACCAGGCTCAAGATTGCACAACTCGCCAAGCGAAACCGCCGAACTGCCTAATACCGCAGTAGCGGTGATGGTGGCATTATGCAGCGCCGACGCGGCAAGAGTCGGGGACGCATCTGCTGTCATGCTTGCCAGTGCGAGGTGTCGCTCGATGAAGAGGCCGGCGCAAGTTTCAAACGAGGCGAATCGCACATTCAACCTTGCCGAGAAGCCTTCGCCTGTTGCACCGCGGGTCCACCCGGGCTCGCAAAAAGTCCAGGCATCCGGTGGGTGCAACTCAGAGAGCGAAGCCGCGATCGGGCGCAGGACCCTTTGGGCCCAAACGGTCAGCACCGCGCGGTCAGTCCGCGTGAACTTGCTCGTACGCGTGCCCCCGGTTGTGGGGTCGCCAAGCAGGAAGTCAACGAGTGCCGCCGCGCTCTCCGGCGGCAGTGCGAATGCGATATCAGGAGTAACGCTCTCACCGAAGGCAGCGAGAGCACAATAGGCGTCGGGGATAGTCTCCTCGAGCGGTCCAAACCGAAGCGGCTCGTCAGCCGGTTCGACCTGCATAGATGAACTCTCTGCTAGATGCGCGGGAGACCTCCCTGACACACCGGCGTATCCATTCTCTTACATTTGCCATAAGCCGCGTTCCCGGCATGTTCACGTCCGGGAACCGGACAATCTCAGCCCTTGTTGCATCCTGGGCATCCAGCAACATCGTTCACACCGCCCTCAAGTGCCTGACCGTGCCGGCTTCATCCTGGACCGCCTGCTCTTTGCGCATCATCTCGGCCATATACTCGGCGAGTTTTCGCTCCCGCTGCCGTTCAAGGAGCATACGGGTTCTGGAGGCTTTGAGCAACGACTCGCGTTTGTCCTGCATCTCGGATACAAGCTTGTCAATAACACATTTCATTGCCTGGATGTCCCTGCGCAGCCGAGCCGCATACGCCCATGACGCTCTCAGCCGGCCTGATGTGACGCAGCCGCCAGAGCGGGGTTGGTAAAGCATATTCCTGTGCACGCGCATGAGAGTGTCAAGGGCTCGATCCGCCTCGGCGAGGGCACGCCGCGCCGTCGCCAGCTCTTTCTGCCTGAGCCGCTCGACATGGATTGCGTGTTCGAGCGCCTTTTGCAGGCGGAATCTGAAACGCTTCATTCAGTTTCACTACTCCAGGACTCGTCGCCGACGAACAGGGACATCATACGACCCAGGGTGTCCGACCAATGTGCATGTTCGTTTACGCTTTGGCGGAGAAAAGCCCTCACGGAATTCAGATGGCGCAGGGCCCAATCAATCTTCGGGTTGGTGCCCTCCGCGTACGCGCCGATGTTTATCAGGTCATACGCCTCCTGGTGGATACTCAGTACCCGGCGGATTCTGGCCGCAGCCTCCTGGTGCTCTCTGGTGGTGACCCCATCCATCAACCGCGAGACGCTCGCGAGGACATCAATGGCCGGGTAGTGGCCCTCCTCCGCAAGCCGCCGGCTCAGGACGATGTGCCCGTCCAGCGTAGCTCGGACAGCATCGGCGACCGGGTCGGCCATGTCGTCTCCCTCGACCAGTACGGCGTACAGGCCCGTAATCGAACCGGCCTCGCTGTTGCCGGCACGCTCAAGCAATTCCGGCAGCATCGTGAAGACCGACGGCGGATAGCCCTTTGTAGTGGGAGGCTCTCCGGCGGCGAGGCCTGCCTCGCGCTGAGCGGCAGCGATGCGCGTGAGCGAATCCATTATCAGCAGTACGTGCTTCCCCTGGTCACGAAAGTGCTCCGCAATCGTCGTGGCGGTCATGGCGGCCGTCAGTCTAAGCAGCGGCGGTTCATCTGAAGTGGTTGCGACGACCACCGACTTGCCGAGGCCGTCGGCGAGATTGCGCTCGACGAAATCGCGCACCTCACGACCCCGTTCGCCTACGAGTGCGATGACATTCACGTCCGCCTCGCAGTTGCGTGCAATCATTCCCAGCAGCACGCTCTTGCCGACCCCGCTTCCTGAGAAGATTCCCACCCTTTGGCCCTTGCCGCACGTCAGAAGCCCGTCAATTGCTCGAACTCCGAGTTCCAAAGGCTCTCGTACAGGCCGCCGAAGCATCGGTTCCGGGGCGGAGGTGCTCACGGGGCGAAGCCAACCTGTTGCCTCTAACGGCCGACCGTCCAATGGCCTTGCGAACGCGTCCACGACCCGCCCGAGGAGTTCCGGCCCCACATGGATACTCAAAGGTCTGCGTGTGGCGATGACCCTGGCCCCGGCCTCGATGCCATCGGTGGAGCCCAGCGGCAGCAGCCGCACGCGTTCGGAAGTTATGGCGACCACCTGGGCGGGGAGCGGGGACCGCTTCCCCGTCCGCTCGACCAGACAGACCTCTCCGATGGTCACCGGCGGCCCCTGAGCCTCGATGACGAGTGCGGATGCATGGGTGATATGCCCATGTAGCCGGAATGGACGAACATTGTCTACGGCTGCTGCGAGCGCATTGAGCTTTTCCTGTACCAGCAAGTCCGATCCGTGCGTTTTCATGTCTCCTGACTCTCCAACCGGCCTGCTTCGTCGAGTTCAACGAGCGCGGCCCGCACCTCGGCAAGCTGGGTTTCGATTTCACCGTCCACGACGCCGATGTCGGTGTGCAAGACGATACCCCCGGGCGATACCTCCGCATCAGGGACCACTGTCAGGCCATGCAGCGAATCGAGGCCTTCAAGGAGCGCGTCGGAAACATCCTGGATGGCGGGCAAGTCCTGCGGGTTGACATGGACCTGAACGTCGCGCGCATTTGGGACCTCTTCGAGCGCCTCACGTGCAGCTCGTTGCACAACCGCCGCATCGAACGGTTCCTGCCGCCGCAGAATCCGCCGCGCGATCGCAATCCCAAGCTCAATCAACCGTCGCCCGGCTTGCTCTACAAGGCGTTGCTCGTGCTCGGCCACTCGGTCGGTGATTTCCTGGAGGATTTGCCGCGCCCGCTGCAGTTCTTCGGCAAGCTCGGCTTGCACGGCGGCAGCCCGCTGTTCCGATGGTGAGTCCGATAGCTCCTCCGACTGCTGACCGGTTTCGCGTATGGAAAGTCTTGCGGGGGCCCGCGCCGCTTGCGCCATCTGCACGGTTCTCACCGTGACACCGGCTGCCTCGATGTCTCGTGCCTTCAGAATCCGTCCCATTTATTTACCTCTTCCCGTGATGCACCTAGTGAGCGAGCGCTTTCAGCGATCGCCTTCTCGGCGGCTAATGCGATGACGAGGGAGACATGCCCCAGACGGGCCATCCGCTCCTGCATATCCTGCCGAACCGCCTCAGGCATCCCCTCCAGCACTACGGCGGCCTCGTTCGGGTCCATTCGGGCAAGTGCAAATGCCATAACTTGCGGCCGCTCGAAACGAAGCGC
>JALGUK010000340.1 GCA_029820875.1 Candidatus Zipacnadia bacterium | reverse complement strand
GCCGCCTTGGACGGGTTTACCATCACGGGCGGCAACGCGGACGGGGAGGCCTACTACAGCAAGGGAGGGGGGATGGTCAATTACTTTAACGCTTCGCCGACTGTTGCCAACTGCACATTCACCGCGAATGCGGCCGGCGAAGGGGGCGGAATGTATAACTACCACTTCTCGTCTCCGAGGGTAACAAACTGCACTTTCGTCGGCAACTCCGCCGATATGGGCGGCGCCATGGTGAACCGAGACGGCGCCTGCCCGTGGGTGGTTAATTGCATTTTCAAGGAAAACTATGCAAGATGGCGGGGTGGCGCGGTCTTCAACGATTACGGCGCGTCGCCTGCGTTTTACGGCTGCACCTTTTCGGAAAACGCCACACGTGGCTCCGGCGGCGGCATGTACACGGATGATAACTCATCTCAGCTCGGCTTTACGCGACCGGCGGTGAGCAATTGCACATTCGAGCACAACAGAGCCGGGTGTCGGGGCGGTGCGATGGCCAACTACAATCGGTGTACGCCTATTGTTTACGGCTGTATCTTCACCTCAAACCACGCTCGCAAGGGTGGGGGGGCCGTCGCCAACGACTACGGAGCCGTTGCGATGGTGAACCAATGTACTTTCAACGATAATTCCGCCGATGAGGGTGATGCGGATATCGACACGAGATAACTGCATCGGCGTTGGCCAGAGTCATTTGCGTTTATCACTGAAACGGGAGGGAACAGCGATGAGGAGTATCCGCAATTCGCATCTTGGAGGAATGATGTGGCCCGCGCTTGTGCTGGCGGCAGTTCTTGGGCTTGTTCTGCTTGCGGCTGCCGTCGCGCAGCCGCCGCTTCCGGGCGATAACAATCAGGCTCCCCCGGCACAACCACCGATGCCCGGGATGCCTGGAATGCCCGGGATGCGGGGCATGCCGATGATGCCTCCGATGGGCCCCGGGATGATGCCGGGGATGGTGCCTTCGCCTCCATCTGTCGCGATGGTCGTTGACGCCGGCAAGATTTACATCGCGGAGGGCGGGACGCTCTACAAGTTCGACGCGGAGACCCTCGAGCTTGAGAAGAAGACGCGGTATGCCCAGAACCCGCCAGGCCCTGTGCCGGGTATGCCCCCGCAGCCGCCTGGACGATAGCCTTGGCAGTATCGGTCAGCGGAGCTTCGCCCGCGTTGATGCGCGGGCGAAGCTGTTTCAGCGTGCCGTGGCAGGGCGTCCTATCTCGACTGAAAGGCGACCCGGCACTGTCACCCGGCCGTCGCGGAATGTGACATCATGAACCGCGACGGCGAGCGGTTGCGCTCCCGAATTCTCCGCTGGCTGTCTATACATCATTTCATCCGCTTGAGCGCATCCTCCGCGGCATTGACGAAATGGTAGGCGATTGGGGAGGCGGTCAGGGCCGGATGTGTCCCCATTTGGAGACAGGCTGCATCATCCACGGTCATGCGATGGAGAATACAGGCGCTGGTAATGTTGATCACTTCGCCCGTATGGGTGTCGCCCATTACCTGAGCGCCCAGGATTGTCCCGGTCTGCCGCTCCACGGTCAGCTTGACCTTCATATCCGAGGCGCCGGGCATGCTGCCTGGATGACGATTGGGGCCTTCGGCTATGCCGCTGACGACATCATAACCGTCCTTGATGGCTGCACTCTCGGTCAGCCCGGCTGCGGCCAACGCGAGGTCACCGATCGCGGTGCCCCACACGCCTAGGGTTCCCTGGCCCTCACGGCGGATACCGAAGAGATTCGCTCCTGCAATCCGGGCCTCGGTGGACGCGATGGATGCAAGCTTGAGGGGCGAAGGCTTCCCGCCGAAGAAGGACACCTTTTCCGCGCAGTCCCCGCAGGCAAACACGCGCGGGTCGGATGTACGCATCGTGCGGTCCACGGCGATTGCTCCGGTCGGCCCGATGTCCAGACCAGCCGCCTTCGCCAGCTCTACATTCGAGACCGCACCGATACCCATAATGATGGCGTCAGCCTTGATTTGCTCGCCGTTGTCGAGTTTTACTGCCGTTACTTTATCGTTCCCCATAATCTCCTTGACCCTGGTGCCTGTTATGATGTTGATTCCGCGGTTGCGCAGGTGCTGCTCAGCCTGAGCGCAGAAGTCTTCATCATAGCCAAGCATCAAGCAGTGCGGCAGAACCTCAATCACAGTCACGTTGGTACCCGGGTTCTTGTTGCATTCATCGGCGAACTCGATGCCGATAAAGCCTCCGCCGATTGTGACGAGGTTACGCACATTCCTCAACTCAGCTTGGACTTTTTCAAGGAATGCGATGTCCTTGCGGATTGCAAATACGTTCTCCCGCTCAATACCCGGGATCGGTGGTACAGCCGGAAGCGACCCGGTGGCAATGACCAGCCGGTCATACTTTACCTGTTCCCCCCGGGCGGTCGTTACGGTAGTGTTCTGAAGGTCAATGCTGACGACCTCGTCCACCAGCAGGTCAATACTGTTGGATTCCAGCGCCGTATCCGGGATGAGGTTCTTTGACGGGCTCCCTATGGTCCCGAAGATATACGGTATCCCACAAGGGATAAGAACCTTCTCCTCCTTGCGAACGATTAGGATGCGCTTATCGGGATAGTGTCTTCTTGCCGTAATTGCTGCGGTGAGACCGGCAGCGCTTCCCCCAATAACCAATACCTATTGTGACAATATTCATGAAGTTTCACGACTGTATACGATTCCCCTTCTTAAATGAAAAGTCCTACTAAAAGACACTCATTCACGGGGAGCACTACGGTATGAAGGAATTCGCTGTCTCCTGCCGGAACGGCTCCACAATATAGACCATCCACAACGGAGATGAGGGCTTGTGACCAGCGGAAAGATGAGATTCGCGATATGCAACGAGCTGTACACGGATTGGCACCTGCAGGATGTGTTCGAACATGCCGCTAAGGTCGGCTACGACGGCGTGGAGATTTCCCCGTTCACCTTCTGCGAGCGGGTTACAGACGTTTCGGCAGCCGAGCGGCGGCGGATGCGGGAAGCAGCCGAGCGAGCCGGCGTGGAGATCGTAGGGCTTCACTGGCTGCTGGTCAAGCCGGAAGGGCTTCACATCAGTCACCCGGATGAGGCGGACGTCGGCGGGAAGGTGATGATTTTCGGCAGCCCGAAGCAGCGCAGCCTCGTTGAGGGCCTGACGCGGGAGGCGGCCTGGGAGAGGGCGGCTCGAACGTATTCTGAAGTGATGCCGGCGGCGCAGGAGCGCGGTGTCACAATCTGCTTTGAGCCGCTCGCTCCGGAGCTGACCGACTTCATCAACACCGCCGACGAGGCGCGGGAGTTCATTCGCACCGTCAACCACCCCAACTTCCGCCTGATTCTCGATGTGCGGGCGATGAGCACTGAGGAAAAGCCCACTCCGCAGATTATCCGCGAGTCGGCCGGGATTTTGCGCCACGTTCATAGCAACGATGACAACGACCTGGGGCCGGGCATGGGAAGCCAGGACTACGACGGCATCGCCGCGGCGCTCCGCGACATTGATTACTCGGGTTACTTGAGTGTGGAAATCTTCGACTTTTCCATGGAGCCGGAGGAGGTTGCACAAAGGAGCATCGCTTTCCTGCGCGAGAAGTTCGGAAGAGGCGTCAATTAGAAGTTTGGAGGCCCACCATGGGGAAAGCAATAGTGGTTTGTCTCATTTGTGCGGTTAGTATGGCAGCCGCCCAGCAGTCCACGCAGGTGGTGCCAAATGCCGGCTTCGAGAAAGCAGCGCCTGACGGCATGACGCCGCTGTCCTGGACCCCGGGCTATTCGGTCAAGAGCGTTCAGACATGGGAGACTGAAGGGCACAGCGGGGGGCATTGTGTGGCGATTGAGCAGGTGGACGCAAAGGACACCGGCAGATGGATGAGTGAGCCGATTCCGCTGCGGCCCGACACCGATTACGTTATCGCCGTGTGGTACAAGTGCCGAAGCGCTGAGCTTGGTATGCCCGAGGTGCTAATTGACGGCAACGACTTCTACCTTGACTCGCCGACGACATGGACCCGTTGGGCAAAACGCTTCCGGACTAAGCCGGACACGACCAGCGGCCGCATCACGCTGTGGATGAATTACCGCCCCGGGCAGAAGGCCTACTTCGACGACGTGAGCTTATGGCCTGCACAGCGCATCCCCTGGCCCCAGGCGCCCAAGGACGGGACGCTGATTCGGGCGGATGAGGGGCTGGTACTTAAGTGGTCCGCGGTGCCGGGAGCGACGGGCTACCGTGTTGAACTTGCGAGGAATCGCACATTCGAGCATGTTGAAATCAAAGCCAAGGTGCAGGCAACTCGATTCGCGCCTTCGGAGCCGCTGAAGAGGGGAAAGTGGTTCTGGCGCGTGAAGGCGCTTCTCCCTGAGGGCGAGCAATCTATGCTTGCCCTCGAGTATTCGTTTCTCGTGCTGCCCGATGAGCCTATTCTTACAGCAGACACGACGCCGCCCCTTGTGTGGGACTTCAAACCGGTCAGGGACGGGCGCTGTGACAGGTCGAGGCCGCAGATCGCCGTGCGGATTTCAGACAATAGGACGCCAGCCGATCAGCTTCAGGTTAGTTGGGAACTCGACGGGCGGGATTTGACGGCGAGGGGCCGGCACCAGGCGGAC
>JALGUK010000339.1 GCA_029820875.1 Candidatus Zipacnadia bacterium | reverse complement strand
TGAAAAGGCGAGTTATCTACAATAATGATTTCGAGACGGTAATATGGGGCAATGAGCCGCAGTCCGCTGAGGAGCTAGCAGCTCTAATTCAACGCGTTGCAAACACGCAAGTGACGACCTACGCGATCAAAGTGGTAGAGTACGATAACAAGAACTACTATGTGGGGAATAAAGCCGGGATTGACTGGACCACTATTGACTTTGAGAGCTATGGAGCGGCGGCATACGTGCCGCGTTCCGAATGAATGACTGGCACGGCCGGCTTCCACTCACAGCCGAGAATGCAGGTATAAAGAGTGCAAATATAAGCCTTTGGTTGAAAGAACATCCACAGTACGCGCTCCAAGAGCCAGTGACTGGCGAAGCGCTCCAACTTGCCGACTATTCTCACGCGGCAGTTCGAGAGTATCGCCTCGCAGTGTTGAAGGAAATAATGGAAGACTTTGATTTCGACGGTGTGGAATTGGACTTCATGCGCACACCTATCCTGTTTGCTCCTGACAGGTTCATAGCTTCGTACGGCTACATTGGGAAGGAGCGTTTCCCCGAGTTGAGTCCAATTCTCACCGATTTTGTCTGCGAGGTCCGCGAATTCTTAGATGACCTAGCCAGGAGAAAGGGCAAAGAATCTATGTGCTTAGGCTTGCGGGTGCCAGAGACACCTGAGATCACGCGAGCCGTCGGTATAGACCTCCCGGCCTGGATACGCAAAGCAAGGGTAGACTATATATGTCCCAGTGGTTATCACTCCACACATTTCAATATTCCGGTGGAGCAGTTCAAGGCGCTATGTGAAGGTACTGACTGTGGGGTATATCCAAGTCTGTTCCCCAATGTCAGTCACGGACCGGCGGTGCTGCGCACCTCCCAGACCGAGGTGTACGCAGCGGCGGCCGCCAACTACTACGCTGGCGGGGCCGAGGGCGTCTCGTTCTACAATCATTTCCACCCGGCGATAGACCGAGTTGGGCTAAGCTTCAACACTGAAGCACTTACGGTAACAGGCTCGGCCCAATCGGTGGCCAATTTCAAGAAGCACCACTTCTACATTGTGTATTCTGTGGAGCCTCCTCAGTGGCCTGATGTAGCCAAATTGGGCTTCTGTGGCTATAGAGGCACGCATGTCTCCAACTACGGCAGGTCAATTTTCTACTTCAAGTTTCCCTATGACCTTGCGAGTGCAGATAGGCGCTTAGAACGCCTGCGATTTAAAGTCTTTGATGCTGCTCCCGGTGATGAACTAAGAGTGGACCTTAATGGCGTGCCGGTGCCGTCTACTACTCAGTGGCGGCAACGACGAATGAGGGGTAACATACTCGCGGATTCCCGGTTTGGCTGGGAAAGCGGTCGTGACATAGAATTGCTGGCAGGTGAGCCGATCTCCGAGGCAGACAAGTCGAAGATCCTCAACATCCTCGCCACGCCCTATTCCCGCCGGTCTGAGGTAGCAGACCCCGAACAAGGGTCAGGGCGGCACGTCTTTATGTTGGTGGAGGTGCAGATGCCGGAGTCCGCTACTGCGCTGCGCCGTGGCAACAATGCACTTGGCGTCAAAGTTACGAAACGACGTGACGATGCGGTTTTCGATCTGTACATGGGAGAATTGGAAATCGTCACAGCCCGCAACTAGTTTGCGTTGGCATAAGGACAGCGACGCAGTGGCCCGCTACTATCAGTTGAGCTATCAAGCCAGCCACTGGCAACGGCTCTGGCGAGTAGTCGTCCAAGCCAAGTGGCCGCCAGGCAAACTGTTCCCCCAGATCAGCTTTATCGTCAGCAATATTATCGAGCTACCCTCGCGGAAGGAACTCGCGCATCGGGAGAGAATATGTCATCGCCACCATAACATATGGAAAATGTCCCCGAAAGAGGAGTTAAAGGGAAATAACCGTGCGCGTCCTTATGCTTGCTGTCATTGTAGGACTGGTCAGCTAGGTGCAGGCGGCGAACCTGGAAACGCCCGATGGCAAGGTGGTCGTCTCGGGGGATAGTGTTTATCTGTGGCCTGGTTCGGTGGTAGCAACCGAACCGGCTGGTGCGGAAGACGGTGTCCGTCCGATGATTCGGTTCGCCGCGGATTCGCTGACCCGTCCTGGTACCAGCAAAGCCGCCCAGTTCGAACACCCGGTCCGTTTTGTGCGGCTGAACTTTGAACTGCTCGCGAAGGCCCGGCCGTCTTACACCTGTCGGCTGGACTCCGTCTGTGTCAAAGCCCCCTTGGAAGTGCTCGGTCGGGAAGACTGGAAGAACATCCTTTCCCGGGCCGCCCCCGGAGTTCAGGTGGCAGAGTCGATCGCATCCGAGACCATTCAGCAGGTCGTCGAACAGAGGTCGCAGAGGCCCGGGTTGCAAAACTGCGGCAAGCCTGCCAGGGAGACCACAACCCCGCCCGTCTGGCCTTCGCCTTCGTGAATTCTTGCACTCCGGTGACCACCGTGGCTGACGTGCCCGAGGTCGCCTTCGGGCAGCCCGGGGAACTCGAGCTCGCGACAACGAAAGCGAATCGATCCAACTCGTCCTCGGGAGCGCGACGGAGCGAATCGAGCACCTTTACGTCTTTGCCGAGCCGGGATTTGACGACCTGAGAAGCGACCAGGGGCACGTCATCGAAGCCGACCAGATCCGCTATAATTTGGTCCGGGATGTAGACCACGTAGTGGACATTTCTCGGCCCTCATCGCCGGACTGGCTGGCGCCGATGGAGCCGTTTTCACTACAACCCGGTCAGGTGTAGAGGCTGTGGTCACAGTGAAAACCCGTCCCCATCAGGCACGCGGCGCTTACCGCGGCTTTGCTTACCTTCGGGCCGGACCTCCGGGTGTGGGAGCACTTCGCGTAATATGCAGTGTTCCGCTACAGGTCCGGGTCTGAGGTTTCTCTCTGCCGACGCGCAAACATATGAACACGGTCTTGGGCTGGGGCACCGAGCGGGATCTGATGCTTGATCATTTCTACAGTCCCGGAGGTAGGTGAACCGGTACGGGGACCATCATTGAACCCCGATATCTGCTCAAAGACGACGGTTCCCGCTGCTTAACAGCCCCCTGTCCGGCCGGA
>JALGUK010000338.1 GCA_029820875.1 Candidatus Zipacnadia bacterium | reverse complement strand
CGCACGAGTACATGCGGTATCGAATGCCGTCGGTGACCACAACATCGCGTGGTACCCCGAGGCTCTCCACGTATCCCTTGGCCTGTTCCAGCGCGCCTTCCACACCTGCACCGACGCGTTTGGCTTCAATCACGAACCGGCAGTGAGCCGGAATGCGCGGCAGAGCATCGAACAGCGCAATGTCGATGTACCGCCACTTTATACTGATCCGCTCCGGCGGCCAGCCGAGTGCACGCAGGAACGGAACCACGAAATGCGCGACCATCTCGTCCTCAGTGGGATAATCACCGAAGTTCTGACGGTCCCAAAAGAGCGGGGCCAAATCCTGTGCTTGGGCCACTATATCCTGTAACGCCCGCGGCACATCAGCGAGCGGCGGCTCCTCAGCAGGAAGTTCCGGCAAGGGGGCGTCCTGCCATTGCTTGGGCGGCGAGTTCAGGAATCGCTCAGCATAGTCCTTCACTTCCTCATTCCACGTCCGCGAGCAGCGAGTGGGATTGGCCCCGAAAACCGAGGTCCCGAAGGTATATTCCTGGGGTAGTCGGCACCAGCGGACGCGTCTTGCGTGCTGGAGGTCCCAGCCGTTCACATCGGCAAACTGATTCAGGTACGTATAATCGCTGGCCACAATCCCCACGGCTGTGACAGTGGCGATACCAGTCCGAAGCAGGACTATATCTCCAACCTGCATTTCGGAGGCAAAACGGCGCACGAAACCGCCCTCGAACTCGTCATCGTCGCGCTCAGCCTTCCAAACCCCGGCGTCGCCCGGCCCGATAAGTCCAACCCCGTGCCTTAGAAACACGTCGGCATAGGGGCAGGAGGCTGGGCCTCCGGACAGTTGCCAGATGGACGGATTGTTTTTCGCCATTGCCACTACCTACACCTACCTTGGAACCGCCAACAGCATCGCGTCCAGCAATCGTTTCTCTTCACTGCCTTTCGGATACAGGGCCGAAAGGGCGTTGGCCAGGCGCAGGAAATCAGGGCCCCGATCTTGTTCTGCCTTGATGAGCGCACGCAGGGCGTTGGCTTGACCTCCCGACTGGAGAAGCATCGCCGCGTGCACCCGGTCCAGTGTCGTGGCCTCACGATCCGCCTGGAGTTCGATACCAGACGTGGCCATGATGGCCTTCCGGTGTCGGCCTTGACCACGAACCATCGGTGCGCGCTCATATTCCAGTTCGGGGAAGAGCACCTGCTGGTAGCCGCTGCGGGCATCGTGCTCGATCAAGTCGGCAACGGCATCTGCTCCGTCCTCGCCGAACAGTTGCTTGGCTCGCTCAGAGACGGCCATGAGCCGCACCACGCCTTTTTTCGTCTCAATGATTCGTCCCTCCCACTTGGGTAAGTCGATACCGAGGGGCTGGGCGAAACGACGCACCACGTCGAAGACAAGGCTGTAACCCTTGATCTTCCCGCGTGGGACAGCGTCTTCGTCTTCCTCTTCCTCGTTTTCATCTTCGGTGTCGCCGTTACTCGTTTCGCCGTTGGTGTTCTGGAGGGTCCAAAGGAAGAGCGCAGTCAGCCGCGCATCTTCCTCGACGGCCCCGGCCGCGCCGTTTCGAGCCTTTGCCTCGGCCGTGCCGAGGACCTGCTCCAGCGCCGTGCGGCCGACGACCTCCCAGACCTTCTCCAGGTAGTCGGCCAGCGTGACCTCACTAGCGTCGGCTGTTTCGACCTTGGAGTAGCGGCTGAATAT
The DNA here is from genome assembly GCA_029820875.1 of Candidatus Zipacnadia bacterium. The sequence goes on along the minus strand of JALGUK010000338.1, from coordinate 1,146 downwards.
CTCCAGCGCAGGACCGATACAGGCGAAGACAAGGTCCGCCCCGCGAATGCCCTCGCCCTGGAGGCGCTCCATCCAGTCCGCGACGCGCTTTGGCAACTCCCGCAGAACATCCGCCCAGTCTCCTACAGGCGCCTCTTCTGGTCTCGGGCGGCAGACTAGATGGACGCTGGTGGCGAGGGCAGCGGATTCTTGAGAACGTAAGCGACCGGGTCTCTCCGTAGCGATTGGCCATGAGCCAGTAATTGTCCAGCCGCCTTGGATGAGTCCTGAAAGAAGGGCTTCCCAACCCTCGGTTGTCTTGTGGGCAAAGACAACCGAACCAATTCCATCTTCGCGCAGGATACGACGGCCTTTGGCGAAGGCCTTGGCCATTTGACTCTCAAAGAAGTCCCTGTCCTTCGGCTTGCCATCGAACTGCTTGGTTTCGTCCTGGACGATTTCGCTGGTTTTTGGCGATAACGGATTTGATCGATCAAAGGGATCGCGCAGAAAGGGATGGCTCGGTAATGTCCTCTTAAGCCAAACAAGGAAGAAGTCGGAGAGGTCGGAGTAAGGGATGGCGTCGTAGTACGGTGGGTCGGTGAACCAGACCTGTGCCGTCTGGTCGGGGAGCGGATGTCCCGTCGCATCGGCAGGCTGGGCCTGGCCAGTAGGCGAGCCGGGCCACGCTTCTATGACTTTCGCAACAAGGTTCAAGCCGCTCAGGAAGTTCCCGGTGGATTCAGAGAAGATCGGGACTTCTGCGAAGTCCCACACCATTGGCAAGGCCTGCCGAGCGAAGACATGCTCGATCTTCTCGCCGATCTGGTTCCAAACCGCCAACGACGCGTTCTTGTCCGCCAACCTCGAGAGTGCCGCTGCCCCCGTCTCCGCTACACTAGCCGGTGTCTCCCGAAGTCGCGAACCAAGGTCGAGCAGCGCCACCTTCTGCCGTGCCGTGAAGAGGTCGCCGAAGGTCATCATGCCGTATTTCTGAACAGAGAAAGCTCTACCTGCCCCTGAACCTCCGCCTGTGGGAGTTGGCTCATCCGGCACCGGGCAGAGCCCTTTCCTGCCTCCACGCTCCCACTCATCCAGAATCGCTTTTATGCGCTTCTGCGCTTTCCAGACGGCGTGGTAGTCGCGCTCTGCCGGCAAACGGTAGCG
>JALGUK010000337.1 GCA_029820875.1 Candidatus Zipacnadia bacterium | reverse complement strand
AGTGCTGATTGACGAAGTTTGCGCTGGGGAGCGCGCTCCCCTTGTGGAGGAAACAAGCGTCATGTGTGCTGTCCTGTGGCCCTATCGGTGGCATCGTATTCTGTGGACGGCCCTCGCGTCAGCGATATTGATATTGCTTTGTGCTGAGGGCCGCGCCGACCTCATCTCCCTCATCGCCCCTGACGCAGTGGTTGTAGTTGGCTCAGACGCAGCGCCGGCGGAAGTGGACATCGCGACGGAAATCAGCGAAAGACTGCGTGCAGCCGGCGGCCCATCCGACAACCTCGTCCATGACAGCGACATCCCCGCGAGTCTCGCGCTTGCGGGATACCATCACCTGATTCTGGTCGGCACCCGCGAGAGTAATTCGGTAGTCGCCAAGTGCTGGAGCCACTTCGCCGCCTACCCCGATGCTCCCTGGCGCGGGAAGCTCGCGCCTGCGGACACGTTCTTCGTCTTCGGCTTCGGGGACTTCCACGGTGACGATGTAGGCTACGTTGAATGCGACCAGAATCCGTACTGGCGGGAGGTCATCTCCCTGAAACTGTCCGATCCGGGCTTCCGGCTGCTGGTGAAGTTGACAGGGTCCGGCCCGACGGGTGTGCTGGCGGCGGGTCGCGCGTTGCTGGACAGGGGGCTTCTCGGGGGCGTTGTAGCCGGAGCGTATGGGTGGGAGTCAGGCTCGGAGCTTTGGTCCCTCAGCCCTGAGGAGGCGCTCTCTGAGCCGCCCGAATGGCTGACAAAGGCGGGTGTTCAAGCAGGGGGGCACCGGATTGAATACATCGGCTGGCAGATGACCGACTCCACAATCTACGCCGGGCTGCGGGAGCTTGGTATCCAGCCTATCCGAGTGCACCGCGCGAAGTACGTAACGGAGAGGGGACTTTCCAACTTCGATGCCGCCTTTCACCGGCGCGCCTCGGCCAATGAGTTGATGGCGGTCTTGAGCGCCGCCCCGGATGAGACCGCCGAGAAACTGCGGCAGGCCCTCGGCGATGGCGGCAAGTGGAAGACGGTGACTGATGGCTTGTGGTTTGGGCCGAAGGGTACCCATATCGGTCGGCTGGGGGACTATATCGTCGTGGAGAGCTTCCAGGAACCCTGGGGTGAGCTGGCTATGCGGGCTTTAGGCGCGCACGCCGCCGAAGCAGTGGCTCCAACCAGCGGATAATCTGAATAGAGCAGGAGGTCGCTTATGCGAATCGGGACGGGGACGGCTCTGACGATATTGCTGCTGGCGATTGTTCCGCCGCTTCACGCGACTGACTGGTCCCAGCCGGTCCGGTTACTTGTGCTTGACACGCCGCCCGGGTCGCCGGAAGTGTTCCGCAGCGCCTTGAGCAGATTCAACGTCCAGGTGACCGACATGGCGGCCCCATCCGGGGAAAAGGCGCAACTTGGACCTCCCGACGCTCTCCTTGGCGCCTGGGACACCATCGCGCTCACGTCCGCGACCCAACTCCCCATAGGAGACCAGCAGACCCTGCACGAGTACGTTCGGCGTGGAGGCGGTCTGCTGCTGATAAGCCGCAACTACAAGCGGCCATGGAGCGAAACCTACCAGAGGACCCCAATCGAGGAGATGGCGCCGTGCGCTTTCATCTGGCGCAACTTGTACGGCCCGACCCGCGCGACCGAGGCCGTCGAGCACGAGATTACATCCGGGCTTGAATGGGAGCAGACGCCGCGGGTGATGCACTTTTGCAATGTGGCCGTCCCCGGCAACTCCATCTATGCCCGGGCGAGCCGGGCCTCCCTGGACCGCTTCGCCAAGAGTCCCCTCAGCCACGGATGGGCGCAGCTTGTCTATTCGGGCGACCCGGCTCGCCGTCCGCTCCTGTCGGTCTGCGAGTTCGGCGCGGGCCGGGTGGCAATATGGGCCAGTGACTACGGCAAGAGGGAATTCGCAAAATGGTCCTACTACGGCCGGTTCTGGACACAACTTTTGCGGTGGCTGGCCGGCGTAAAAACTCGGCAGGCATCTCAATCGCGTAAGGTTTTGCTCCTGGGCAATGTTCCACGCTACAGGTGGGAGCGGTTCGGCATGACGGCGACCGACAAGTTCCAAGGGCAACTGACCGACTTCTGCGCGATAATTGCCGGCGAGGGCGCAAAACCTGTCGAAGGGCTGAAAGCGTATGTCAGCGCAGGAGGCCTGGTAGTAGCCACCGAGCCGTCGGCTCTCAAAACGGTGCATCTCGGCGAGTACTGTCCCTTGGGCGTGCAAGATGTGCCTAAGCCCAGTCAACCTTCCGCCCGCCCTCTGCAGGCCAAGTGGCGCCACAAGGTTGTCCCGGGTCCGTTGAAGCTGGAGCTTGCCGCTCCAGACCTTGACGAGACGGGATGGGATGCGGGGAACTCCGCACAAATTCCTCGGCCCGCTGCCAACATCGTAGCCCCCACAGGGCCGAAGCTCGAGCTCCCTGGGCAGTGGCGTTTCCGGGAGGATCCGGAGGACAAGGGGCTGAGCCTCGGCTACCAGGCCGCCGACCTGGACGACGGCACGTGGGAGATGCATAAGCTTAGCCGCTTCGAGCAGGATGTGTGCGGGCGGAAGATGGGCTTTGACGGGGCCTTATGGTACCGGACGACGATAACGGTCCCGGAGGCTGCCCGGACCCCCAACTCGACGCTGTGGTTCCGCGTGGATTCGCAGTACTACGACCTGCAGGCCGACGTCATCCAGGTTTGGGCCAACGGGGAGAAGGTGGCTGACGCAAACGGCGGCGCCCTGGTGCCGGTCGCCAGGCTCAGGGCTGGGGACAATGTCCTGGCGGTCCGCGTATACGACTTCCGCTACCGCAACTACGGACTCCAAGATGTCCAGCACCTCTACCTGCCCGCTCAGTTCC
>JALGUK010000336.1 GCA_029820875.1 Candidatus Zipacnadia bacterium | reverse complement strand
GGTACAGCAGGTGGTCTACCAGGAGCGTTTGCGCCGCGAACGCGACAAGGCCTTAGCAGCGTTGAAGCAGTCGGAGGAACAGTATCGGACGCTCGTTGAGGCGATGCCATATCTAGTTGTTAGTGTGGATATGAACAGCCGCATTCTGACGCTCAACCGCACGGCCGAGGCTATCAGCGGGTACAAGCGGAGCGAGGTCATTGGGAAAACTTGGGCGGAAGTATTCCTGCCAGACGGCGCTTGCGAGGAGGAGATGAACAAAGTCTTCGAGCGTATCATTAGCAACAATGCGCCGTTGCAGGTGCGCAGTCCCATTCGAACCAAGGACGGCCGCGAACGATTGATTGAGTGGAGCGGGACGAGCGTCAAAGACGACGCTGGCAGGCCTGCAGGGGCGATTGCCGTCGGCAGGGATGCCACCGGGGAAGTGCACCCCGAGGAGGCGAGGCTGCGGACGGATAAAATGGCGGTGGTGGGACAACTTGCCAGCGGCGTTGCCCACGAATTCCGAAATATCATGACGGCAGTTCTGTTGCAGGTTCGTCTCGCGCAACGGGCAGGATGTTCTGAAGGTGCTTTGCGGGCTTTGGAGCGGATTGCCGGGTCCTGTAAGCGTGCACAGAAGCTGACTGAGGACCTGCTGGCGTTCGCTCGCCCAAGGACTGCGCGCCGAACTGTGACGGACATATGTAGATGTGTTCGCGAGACCCTTGAGCTTATTCGCCCGGAACTGCATCAGAGGGGCATTGCCGTTCATACCTCGATGGACCCACGCACCCCTCCCGTTCTATGCGACCCTGATCAAATTCAGCAGGTGATGCTTAACTTGCTCCTCAATGCACGTGATGCCATGCCCGACGGCGGCATACTCTCAGTTTCCGTTGATCCGTTGCACAGTCCCGAGGACGACCGGTGGTTTGTGGATATCTCAGTTTCGGATACTGGTATAGGCATCGCTCAGGAGAATGTTCAGCACATTTTCGAGCCGTTCTTCAGCACCAAGGCGTGTACTTGCCAGCCTGAAGACTCCGGCACCGGCCTTGGGTTGTCGTTGGTGCTTCGTATCATCGAAGCCCACGGCGGACATGTCCAAGTTGACACGCAACCAGGCAAGGGCACGGTCATGAGAGTACGACTTCCTGCAGCGGCAGAGCGGTGGTTCTCTGAGAGCGGCGACAACGATGCATCTCCAGCACAAACACAGGTTATCCCGCCACTGGACATCCTGATTGTTGACGACGAACCCTCTATACGGGAGGGCATCGCAGAGCTGCTCGCATTGGATAATCACCGGGTTGTGCAGGCGGCCGACGGCAAAGAGGCCATTGAAGCGCTGCGCGCACGCCGCTTCGACCTCGTGCTGTGCGACCTGGCTATGCCAAAAGTAGGAGGGGAGGCGGTGCTTCAGGTCGCTCGTGCGCAGCGGACGCCTCCGGCGGTCGTGCTGATGACCGGTAGGGGCACCCGGGAGGTCAAAAACAATGCAGTCTTTGAAGGAGTACTGGGATGTGTCCAGAAACCGTTTGAGATGGATGAGATTCTGCGACTTCTCCATCACGCGCAGCCTTCGGTGGGGCCGACCGAATAATATGAGGCAAATGCTGCGACCAATGGCACATTAGGGCAATGACACGCGTTGAAAAAGGCAATCGGGTTGTCACCGACGAATGCACATCGGTAACACAAACAAGACAGTGAATGCCTTGCGCGTCACAGAGAAGGTGGGGGGCAGATTGCAAAAGCCGGGCAACATCCATCTGCTGGGACTCATCATGGCAGCAGCGACTCTGACTATCGCGGTGGCTGTATTCGCGCAGTCACGGGCATTCCAGCATGTGGACAGCGCCCTGACGACTAAACAACTCGCGCGTGAGATTGCCCGCATCGAGGCCCGGAAAAACCGTTTCAATTCCGAAGTTTATAGGCGTCTAATGCCGCTTGCCAAGCTCAAGCTCGAAATCGCCCGCCTTCTGGAAAAGAACGGGAGCTGGTGGAACCAGGGCAAGGTGAAGCGGACGATCCAGGAAGGGCAAGACGTCCTGGAGAGGTTAAAGCGAGGAGAACTCCCCTCTATTGACGAGCAGCGCGGCAGGCGCAACGACTGGGCCTACGTGACCCCGACCGACGGCTCGATTCAGCCCTGGTACCTTTTCGTCCCCACCCGCTACGACCCCGATAAGCCCACGCCTCTTGTAGTGTTCCTGCACGGCTGGGTACCAACCACTTCGAAGGCCGATCCGTGGGTGCCCGGGATGGACACGCTGTCGGTGGCCGACGACCATAATGTGCTCTTTTTGGTGCCGTACGGGCGCCGCAATTCGGACTTCCAGGGCGTTGGCGAGGTAGACGTCCTGGATACTATCGAGGAGACCAGACGTTATTACAACGTTGACCCTACCCGCATCTACCTGATGGGTACCTCGATGGGCGGCTTCGGTACCTGGCTGATAGCCATGCACTATCCGGACCTTTTCGCCGCAATCGCTCCGGTGTCGGGGCAAAGCGACTATTTCGTGTGGTACGACCTCGACCGCGAGCGCCTGCCCGGCTGGAAACATGATATGATTGCAATGTTCAACCCGCTGGACCTGGCCGAAAACGCCCTCAATCTCCCTGCCTACTGCCAACATGGCGCCCTTGACCCGCTCGTGCCGGTGAAGCACTCGCGAATCATGGTCCGTAGGCTGCGTGGGCTTGGATATCGCGTCGAGTACTATGAGGAGGAGGGCACCGGTCATTACATTTATTGGGATACGGCGTGTTACGAGCGTGCGCTGAAATTCCTCCTGCAGCACAAACTCGATCGCTACCCCAAGCGCGTTGTCTACAAGACCTACACGCTCAAGTACAACC
>JALGUK010000335.1 GCA_029820875.1 Candidatus Zipacnadia bacterium | reverse complement strand
TTCCAGAAAGTGGAGGAGAAGTTGCGGCGAATCCCCTCAGCCAACTCGCGGTATTGCTCGGCATCGGCTTTCAGCGCTGCCGACAAGTCCACCATAGTGCGGAGTGCCGCATACCACAGTGCGTTTATCTCAACCGGTTTACCGATGCGCGGTGTGACGACCCAGTCGCCCACTTTTGCATCCATCCATGTGAGCTGGCAGGCTTCCTTGCCCCCCGTAAGCAAGAAGTCATCGGTCATGTGGATGCCGAATCGCGTACCCTCGATATGCCACCGGATGATGTCGACCATGGTGGGCATGAGCTTTTCGCGCAGGAACTTGATGTCCCCCGTGTACTCGACGTAGCGCCGGGCGCTCTGCACGAACCACAGCGATGCGTCCATGGTATTGTACTCCGGGGGCTCGCCGGAATCTGGGAATCGGTTCGGAATCATCCCCTGACTGCAGTACTGAGCGAACGCCGCAAGAATCCGCCGCGCCTCGTCAAAACGCCCGGTCACAAGTGTCAAACCCGGCAGTGAGATCATTGTGTCACGGCCCCAGTCTGTAAACCAGGGGTAACCCGCAATCACAGTAAGTTCGTCCGGCTCCCGTTTGACCAGAAACGCGTCCGCCGCAAGATGCAACGGCCCTGTGAAGGGGGTCACCGGGTCTGGGTCCCATCCAAGCTCAATCCGCCGCCGGAGCTCGCTGTTTGCGGTCTGGGCGGGCTCAACCCTGCTCTGACTATCGGTCGAGGCGATGACGGACGCCGATTCACCAGGCTTCAATGTCCATTGGATGACTCCCGGGTTCGCTAAATCCTCGTGAGCCTCGAGACCGCGATATGCCTCCACCGGGTGCTCGAAGTTGTAGTACCAGTAAGGAGCGGCTGTAAATTTTCCCCCGGGATGCCTGAGGTGCAATCTCGGACCGTTCGGATAGGGACGGAATGTCACCTGCCCCTCCGTCACCTGGCCTCGAAAGTCGAATTCCGGCGTATACCGCATTGTGCCATGATGATCGCGGCAGGCGATCAGTGGCTGCAACTCAAATGAGACAGGCCCCGGGGCCTCCAATAGAGTGTATTGAACGACCGTGGTGTTTTCGCCATGCACCATGAAGATGCGCTTCTCGAGCTTGCAGTCGCCGAACTCATATCGGAATGTGGGCATAGGGGCCAGTAAGAACTCGGCCAGAAAGAGATGACCGGTCGGGTTGACCGCGCCCGGATAGAGGTTGGCGGACAACTGGTAAGGTTGTTCGCCGACGACTACTGTCTCTTCAAGCTTGGCCAGCAGCAGTACCCGGTCCACCGGAGGGTTCAATGCGGCAATAAGGAGGCCGTGATACCGACGTGTATTGACGCCGACAATGGTGGATGAGGCGTATCCGCCCAGACCGTTGGTTTCGAGCCATTCCTTCTCGAGTGCCTGGTCGAGGTCATGGCACACGTCAGGGCCGAAGTGTATCATTTTTAGCCCTCCCATAGCCGGCTGGACTCCTACAATTCTTGTGCCATATTATTCGAGTCATTACTTCAACGATTCTGCCCTAACGTCCTGCTCGCACTCATTGACACACACCAGGCGTTGTGATATGTTTGGGCTGTTTGCCTGTTGATTGATATGATGCCGTGAGGGAGGGACTTCCATATCACGTGTATGATGTGATTTGTCTCGGCAGTTCAACTCTTGATGTGTTCGTTCGGACGAACCTCTCCAAACTGCTTACTATCTCCGGCCCTCAGACCGAACAGACGCTCTTATGCTTCGACTACGGAGCGAAGGTTAACGTAGATGATATAATCTTCCAGGTCGGCGGCGGAGCGGTAAATACATCGGTAGCATTCTCGCGTCTCGGCTTCAAAGTCGCATTCCTCGGGAAGATGGGTAATGATGAGGCGGCAGACAGGGTATTGCAGGAGCTGCGCGATGAAGGTGTTGACTGCAAGTTTGCCGTGCGGAGTGCGCAACATAGGACGGGTTACTCAGTCGTACTTACGAGTTACGAGGGAGGGCGCACGATTCTCACCTTCCGCGGGGCCAACAACGAGCTTCGACCGGATGATATTGACTGGGATGCTGTTCAGGATTCGAAGTGGCTTTATATCTCATCCTTGTCGGGTAACAGCGGGCGCCTCCTGGAGCCTGTAGCCGAGTTCGCCGAAAAAGAGCAAGTCGCCGTGGCAATCAATCCGGGTTCTACGCAGATAAAGCGGGGCCTGGAGGGGTTGCGGCGTATTCTCAGCACGGTGGAGATATTGCTGATGAACGCGGAGGAGGCATCCGCACTGACGGGAATCAAGAGGACTCGTCAGGTCATCCGCCAGGACCGCTGCACTTTGTGCGAAACATGCGTAGACGTGTGTCCTGAGAAGCTGTTCGATGTGGTGGATGGTAAAATCCGCATCCACGACCAGGAGCGATGCACCGGCTGCGGTTTGTGTGTTGAAAGCTGTCCGGAACGTGCCATTGTAATCGAGCCGTGGGCTGAAGACTTGAGTCTAATCCTGCGTGCTCTCAAGCAGTTGGGCCCGCGGGTTGTGGTGGTCACAGCCGGACGCAAAGGCGCGCAGGCCTTCGACGGGACGTATCGCTACTTCATGCCGCCGTACAAGGTATCCATTGCCAATACCCTGGGCGCCGGTGACGCCTTTGGCGCTACATTCGTCGCAGGCATGATAAAACACGATGATGTCGGCAAAGCCCTCGAGATGGCCGCGGCCAACGCCGCTGCGGCGGTTGCAAAATATGGCGGGACGGAAGGTCTGCTCAGCCAGAGGCAGGTCGAGGAATTCATTCAACAACACGCCGAGGACCAGGCGCGAGTGAGAGTTGTGGAAATGGACGCGATTGCTAAGTGATGTGCGAGGACCGCAGG
>JALGUK010000334.1 GCA_029820875.1 Candidatus Zipacnadia bacterium | reverse complement strand
GCGGTTGCGTGAGGGCGCCGAGAGAGGCAGGACCTAAGGGCCGGACAAAAGGCGTCGCCGTTCTTGACATCAGCAAATCAGAAGCGGATAATTCAGTCGCGCAAAGTCGCGGACTTTGGGGCGTTCGACACGGAGGTGACCATCGTGAAAGCTAAGTTCGGCCCGTTGGTTCGGCTGTCAGGCATCCTGGTAATGGCGGTCGTGCTTGGTACTGTATCTGCGTTTACGGCTGGTGCCGCCCAGAAACTTGTCTGGGAGGCTGAGACTTATACGAGTATCAAGCCCCCTTTCAAGGTTCTGCCGAGCAAGACCTGTTCGGGGGCCAAGTGTGTTTTTTATGCCGATGAGGCACCGGAAACCCCGGCGGCCTGTGTAAACTACAAGCTCAAGGTTCCCCGCGCGGGCAAATACACCCTTTGGATACGTGCCTGGTGGATGGACGGCTGCGGTAACTCGGTGTTTGTGAAGGTGGACGGCGGGGCCAAATACAGCATGGAGAGCGGGACCTACAATAAGTGGACCTGGGTTCAGCTCAAGAAAGTTAAGTTCGAACTCAGCGCGGGGGAACACCTTGTGCAGGTACTGTACCGTGAGACGGGCGTCGGAATTGATCAATTGGCACTGATAGAGGGAAAGTATGTGCCGGTCACCAAGCTCAAGCCGACACCGAATCTTGTGCAAAAAAAGGCGGGGGACTAAAGATAAGTGGAGCACCACCCTAAAATGATGCGTTTTGCGATTAGTTGTGTTCGTTTCACATGGGAGCAACGCCGGATGCTTGTGGGCGTTGCGTTGTTTGTTGTCGCTACCAGCGTGGTGTGGGGCCAGCCGACTCCGCTGACGATCGGCGGCGTGGAGTTTACACCTCTGGAAGTTGAGCAGCCGGAATTCGATGTCGTCATGCAGGTTGATTTTTCGCTTGCCGGTCCGCAAGACGAGGTTGTACTTGTGTTTGACGTGTCCCCCGACGGCAGCCGCCATGCACTGCACGTGAGTTGCGAAAACGTCTTTTTCACGCGCTCTGATGCGGACGGCAGCCACGCAATCGGACTTGTCGGCAGCGGCAAGGCGCCTTCTAACGGACCTTTTGAGCTGTGTCTGGCACGGCGCTCCTGGAAGATGACCGCCGTCATCAATGGTGCTGCAGTCGCGCGAGCCTGGGACGACCAGCCTTTTGACGGTCTCGCCGGGTACCGGGCGACGAGCGCACGGGTTGTGATTGACGATGTCACCTGCCAGCCGGTAGGTGATATTTACTTCGCGGACAACTTCATGCGCACCAGTAAGAGCACAGGCGAGTGGGAAACGCAAAGCGGCAGTTGGGTTAATGAAGAGACCATTGAGGTCCGGGGCAAGGCGCGGCAGGAGGGCCAGATCGACTTCAAGAGCGTAAATGCCTTCAGCTTCAAAGCCTCGGGCGAAAAGGCGGCAATCGCTACCACCGGCTACTGGTTCTGGGATGATTACGCTTACAGCACCTCGGTTAAGGCAGAACAGGGGATGATGGGACTAATCCTCCGCTACCAGGACCCCGGGAACTACCTCCTGCTTCGCGTCGTCACCGGCAGCAATCCCGTAGGCCTGCCGAGTCTGCAGCTTCTGAGGGTCTCAGATGGCAATATGCACGAACTGGGGCGGGCTAACCCGACGATTCTTCCCTCCCAGTGGTACCGGCTGCGTGCAGAGACGGTTGACAACGATATATGGGCATATCTGGACGATGAGTTGATGGTTCACGCCGTCGACTGCACGTTCGCGATGGGCCAGATTGGACTTTACGCCGAGAAGACGGACGGTGCCTTTTTCGACGACGTCCGCGTCCGCGGATGGGATGTGCTCTACGACGATTTCCGGGCCGATGCGCCAGGCCGATGGCGCGCCGTTACAGGTAAATGGTCCCGGCAGCAGGGAAGGCGCCGCTCCGATGCGCGATTGGTCAAGACGAGCAAGGGGCGCGGTCTTACCCTCGCCGGTCAGACAGATTGGAAACATTATACATTCGAAGCCGATGTGGCTCCGCTCGAGAATTCAGGTGTGGGACTGGTGTTCCATGCGCAGGGTCCTGACGATTACTACGCCCTCAGAGTGGGTGGGGCGAAGGACCAACATGGGTATGCGGGCAAGGCGCAGCTCGTCAAGGCCATTCACGGGGAGACAACTGTACTGGCTGAAGGGCCCGCTCAGCTTGCTCAGGGGCGCCCGACTCACCTGCAGGTGGAAGCGGATGGTCCGTACCTGGCCGGCTTTGTGGACGGGAGGCGCGTTGTAGAGGCGGTGGACCAGGCAATCACATCCGGTAAGGTAGGGTTGCTTGCAGACGGCCCTGCAGGGTGCGCGTTCGATAATGCGCTTCTGAGGTTCATTGAACGCCGCCCGCCTGTCGTCATTCCCAGGAGTATGGTCACAGACAAGGAGATGAAGCGGGACTGGGCCAGCCCTGCCGAAAGCTGGATTCCGCCTGAGCGCGGGCAGAGCATTAGTTGGAACAAAGGGAGCTTCTTCGGGGAAAGCGCCGTGGAAATCCCCCTGAAGAAAATCCGGGCGGCCGCCGGAGGAGTGGTAATCTTAGTTTCGCAGAGCGAAAAGGATATTGCTGATGCATACCAGGTGACCCTTAGCACCAGCGAGGGCACCGGCGCGCTGGAAGCGCAAATCAGTCGCGGCGGACGCCTTGTAGCCGACGGCTCGACGAATCTGGCGGAAGACGAGGACGATTGTACGTTTCGCCTCGAGCTGAACGGCTCGTATCTGATGGTTTTCGTTGACAGCACATGTATCGCCAGTTGCAGAATCGAGTGGGGGAAAGGCGGATAGGAGCAATGGGCATTAATTCGTGCCGTCGCCTTGTGGTTCCGGCCGTCTTCGG
>JALGUK010000333.1 GCA_029820875.1 Candidatus Zipacnadia bacterium | reverse complement strand
CCCGGAATCGAGCCACCGCTCTTCCGTGAGCCGGTACAGGTTATCGAACTCGTACTCGGTAACCCGATCGTTCCGGTCGGTCTTCTCGATGAGCAGTCCACCTGCATTATACGCAAAGTACCGAGAGTCGCCAAGCTCGTTCTCCTCCTCAACCTGCCCGGCGTTCGGGTGGAGCTGGATCTCACGTTCCAAACGGGGCGAAAGCACCTGCCCGTTGTCCGGCTCCGTCGCGCTGCGTAGTGGCCCTGCCTGCGCGAATCATGGGAGCCCGTGGCTTCCGCCCGCCCGTGCCGGCCATCCGGCGATTTTCGCTACGGGCTGTCCTCGGACCCCACTGCTCACGCGCCCGTGACGCGCCCACCGGGTGAGAAGACCACCCTTCCAGCCCTTCTGGTACCGCTCAATGCTATGGCATCACTTTCCCTGATGGACCACTCCAGGCGAGTTCCTCGCCGGACAGGAAAAGAGCTGCATCTTCTCTCCTCCTTCGCTTTTCTCCTCCGTGGTGAAGTCAACCACATGCACATCCAACGCTTCTTGCACATCAGAAATACTCTTCAGTGTGCCAGCTTTCTTCAAGTTCAGCGTTCTCACGACAACCTCCGCCCTAGAAATACGAGCTCCATCCCATTTCCGGAATTCGTCCGTCTTCCCGAGGCACACTCGACCGCGGTAATCGCACAATATGGCTATCACCGCTGCGCCGGGAGCAGCGCTTTCGATGAGTACAAACTCGCTATCGTGTGGCGAGCTTTGCCTAGGCTGAACCGCTTTCGTCTGAATTCGTCCTGCGTCGTCTCGCATTTCAAACTCGAACTTGTAGTCGATCCCGCCGCGTCGTGGCAACTCAACGAGGGCCGGCTCGCCGCTATAGTTCGTGATCCGAAAGTCGAAATACGTACGACCGTCTCTCGCGTGAAGAAACTTGAACCCGACATCGAAGTACCTGTCCCGCGGATCCCCCGCAGAGGCACTCGTTCCGCGGAAGTACCTCGTCGATACTTCCCTGGTCTCCTTTCCCGGTGGCTTGGGCTTCCTTTCAGACGAGCCGTCCCCCTTCTTGCTTTGTGCGGCCGGTAGCCGAAGATATCGACGCTCTCCCATTTTGGGAGGTTGATGAAGGTGCTCTGAGTACTTCTCTGACCATGTCGCGCACACATCGTGGCTGCGTATGACCCCGGGCGCCTCAACGAGGCACTTCGCCGTCTGGACCTTGCTCAAGTCTACCGTTGCGACAGCAAACTCCGCCCAAGCGACACGGGCCCCGTTCCAGTCGCGAAGCTCTTCGGTCTTCGCAAAACGCGTGCAAATCCGGTGGGGCTGTTCCGATTCAAGCCTCTTCGCGCACCGATCCGCCCTATCAAGGAGAATGAACCTCCTCTTGGCCGGCCTGAATAGCGTGTGCTTGTCAAAGAACTTTAGCTTCCACCGGCTTGGATCCGCATCGTTCTCATTCATCAGCAGACAGATACTATAATGAATCGGATCCCGCGCCGGTACTTCGACTAAGGCCACTGTGTCAGTGCAGTTAATGATGGACACGCAAACGTACGTGAATCCATCGTCTTTGGGGATGAATTCATAGTCGACGCGGAAGTCCTGCGAAAACTCCCGGAGTGTCCCGGGGCCGATCATCACGCGATCCTCGGCCTCCGTGACTTCCGCAGCCGTTGTGTCCACAGCTACGAGGACAATCAACAGCGCAATGCTGAATCGGGTCCGCCAGAGAACGCCACGGAATCGGCGGACGAAACAAAGGAGGCTCTCCACCGTGTGCGGCGCGCCCGCGCCCGGGTGAGTCCACGCGTCTTCCCGCCTTATTCGTCTACTCATCTCTCATAGTTCCTGATATTCGTCGTCCGGCTCATAATACTTAGGGTTGGCTTCCAGAATGAAAAACTCAATCGTCTTGACTTGAATCCAGCATGGCTCGATCTTCTCCTTGGGCTTTCCCTGCACATTTTTCCAGCGGTACCCGACTCTGGCCCGGCCGGCCTCCATCCCGGATAGTTCCAACCATCGATCGGGGTTGTTGTAGCATGAACCCAACATGACCTTGTCACGGCCCAAACCAAGGGGGCCACTCCACGCAACGATCTCGTCATAGAAGAATTGCGTCATACTCTCTTGATTGACGTGTTCGCCATTGAAATCGGCCTCTCCCGTAGGTATTGCGTTTCCGCCAGGTCCCGTCCTGCGAATACCGTGTACCAGGAGCGCCATCCTGTCAAATGGATTCGGGTTGCCGAATTGGTCCATGAGCGTGGCAAACTTGCTCATGGCCGCCTGATACCCTCCACCGCTTTGCTCGATCCATCGCGATTCGAGTTCACGCTTCGCGATCTTAATCAGCTCCTCGTACGTACCGTTGTATGGCTCACCATTGAGCGTCACTTTTCCGCTCAGCTTCAATTCCTCGAACTTTGTCGGCGTCACATCCTTCATGTCTTCCAGGAATGTCCTGAACGACCTGAAAGTCACCGGAAATCTCGCCTCACTCCTGTCCGCGTAGGCAGGTGCGCCAGGGTCTCCACCATCCCTTGGCCATCTCAAAACATCAAGCACGACAAGCTTCAAACCGTTCAGATCAAGCGTGGTCGTCGGCCGGTTGCCAACATAACGATACAGGTTCGCATCACCTGCTCGAAACAGGATCGGATCCTCACTCAGCCACTTCCCTACGGCCGCATCGTACCAGCGGTTGATGTTGTCTTGGAGTTCTGTATCGAGGTCGAAGGGTCTTGCGGTGAAGCCCAA
Organism: Candidatus Zipacnadia bacterium; assembly: GCA_029820875.1. The sequence goes on along the minus strand of JALGUK010000333.1, from coordinate 118 downwards.
GAGGTGTAAGAGGGCGCCTGCTTCGCCGGCGGTGACGATTTGGTTGGAGGAGTTGCGGAGGACCTCGGTGATCAGGCGCCCGAAGGCGTCGTACTCGCGGTGAGTGCGGAGCGTGCCG
>JALGUK010000332.1 GCA_029820875.1 Candidatus Zipacnadia bacterium | reverse complement strand
CATCAATGTGGACGAGGGGCCTGCTTTTGGGGTGGCCCTCCTGGCCGCGGTAGGAACAAGGATCTACGCCACTGTGCCCGAGGCATGCTCGGCAACCATTAGCGTCATTGACGAACTGGTTCCCAATCCAACGCAAACCCAAGTATACGAAGGTTATTACCGCCTGTATCAGGAATTGTATCAACAATTGGAGCCGTGTTTCGAGACTGACCAGCAATTGGTAGACGCAGCATCAGCTCAATAGTTTGACAAGGCGAGAGGGGTCTGTTATAATAGTCAACAAGCGTTGAAGCAATTGAGAGTAATGATGCCCGAGGTGCCCTGAGGCCTCGTAAGCCAGTAAGGGAGGGCCTATCCGAATGGCCAAGACAATCCTGGTAGTTGATGACGAGCGACATATTCTACGTCTGGTTCAGGTCAACTTAGAACGAGCCGGATACGAGGTGATGACCGCCTACGATGGCGTAGAGGCGTTGGAGGTACTTCGGGAACAAGTTCCCGATATGGTCATCCTGGACGTGATGATGCCGCGAATGGATGGGTTCGAAACCCTTAAGAAGCTACGCGCTGATGAGCAGACCAAAGATATTCCGGTCATCATGCTCACAGCCAAGGCCCAGGATGCTGATATCTTCAAAGGATGGTCTTCGGGAGTTGACTCCTATCTGACCAAGCCATTCAATCCACGCGAGTTGTTGGCCTTCGTTGACCGGATATTCCAGAGTCTGGAACACCCACCCGACGACTACGATGCCCCGACCACCTACGAGGTGTAGCGAGGGTAGGCGAGGTCTACGCTTAGCAGACGACCTGCTCAATATGGATTGAGCAACCAGTTTCGTAGGGACGCCGCAGTGCTGGCGTCCCTGTTCTATTTGAGTCACCTGCTTGTATTGTACCAAGCTTCCCCCTACATATCGAGTAACCCAATAATATGCTGTATGGTCAGCAACATATCGTGTCAATCGGGGTCTGAAGGACCGTAATGTCGGTACTGCTGCGCGCACTAAAATTCGTCCGCCGCTACAAGTGGCAAGTGCTGGTGGCCATAGTGCTGGTTGCTGTAGCCACCGGCATCAATATGCTGTTGCCCAAGATCTGGGGCATGATCATTGACAAGCTCACCGAGCACGTTGGCCTGCTGGAGACTGTCACTGCGCAGGCTGCCAACCCCGACGAGATCTGGCACTTTATCTTGCTTATGTGCGGGCTGCTGGCAGGCATTTACGTGGCCGGCTATGTTATCGGCTACATCCGCAGCCGGATGCTGTTGACCATTGGTAACCGGATAGTCTTCGATATCCGTCAACAGCTTTTCCGCCATCTGCAGCGATTGTCGCTGCGCTACTTCGAATCCCACCCCCACGGCTGGATTATGTCGCGTCTGTTATCAGACGTCGAGCAAGTCCAGAGCATGCTCAGCGACCAGTTGGTGAATATCACCAGTCAGATAGTCACCCTCCTTATGGCGGCGGTCGTACTCTATGCATACAACTGGCATCTGGCCCTCATTGCCACCCTGGCCCTGCCCATATATGTGCTCAACTTCCTGGCGCTGCGCCGGCGTATCCGCCGACTGTCGCGGGAGCAGCGCGATCAATATGCCCGGGTGTACAGTACGCTCAGCGAAGCAATCTCCGGGGTCCGAGTCATCAAATCGTTTGGTCGCGAGCTGTGGGAGTGTCGCCGCTTCGTTAAGGAAATCCGCGAGAGCATTACTATAAACATCAACGTCGGCATCTGGCGGGCGGTACTGCACATCAATGCTAATCTTGTCACACAGGTAGCCAACCTGGCAATAATCATCGTCGGCTGCTATGAGATCATATACCTGAAGACAATGAGCATCGGCGACCTGGTGGCTATTCAAGCCTATGCAGGAATGCTCTACGGTCCGGTGATCGCCCTGGTCACCATCAGCGACTTGATTAACTGGGCTATGGCAGCCATCGAGCGGATCTTCGAAACTCTCGACAGCGTACCAAGCGTCCAAGAGTCCAACCAACCCGAGAAGCTGCGCAGGATAGAAGGCCATGTCGAGATGAGGAATGTCTATTTCTCCTACGAGCCCAGCGAAATAGTACTGCGAGACATCAACCTGGAGGCTGAGCCTGGCGAGGTAGTGGCCCTGGTAGGGCCTTCCGGCGGCGGCAAGACCACACTTGTTCATATGATCCCGCGCTTCTACGACCCCACCTCCGGCCAGGTATTAATTGATGGTCATGACCTGCGCAACGTAGCGCTGCGGAGCTTGCGCCAGAACATCGGCATGGTTATGCAGGAAAGCTTCCTGTTTGCCGGCAGCCTGCGCGACAATATCAAATACGGTCGGCCGGAGGCCCGCGACGAAGAGGTGGTGCAGGCCGCCATCGCCGCCAATGCTCACGACTTCATCATGGAATTTCCGGACGGCTACGAGACGCGGGTCGGTGAGCGCGGGTCGCGACTGTCCGGGGGACAGCGCCAACGCATAACTATCGCCCGTGCCATCCTGTCCAATCCCCGTATACTCATACTCGATGAGGCCACCTCCGACCTGGACTCCGAATCGGAGGCGCTCATCCAGGATGCACTCGAAAAGCTGATGGAGGGGCGAACCACTTTCATCATCGCCCACCGTCTCTCGACGGTCACACATGCTGACAAAATCCTGGTGATTGATGATGGGCACATCGTCGAGCAGGGGACTCACGCCGAGCTAGCCCATGCCGGCGGCGTTTATGAGCGATTATGCGAGGTCCAATTCAAAGAGCCTCAGCAGTCAGCCTAACCACTTTGCTGACGGAATCGTCTGCTCGCTGAGAACAACAGATAATGTATACAAAGACTCTTCACTGGTCGGTGTGGCTATCAACGGCAGTAGTGACAGCAACCA
>JALGUK010000012.1 GCA_029820875.1 Candidatus Zipacnadia bacterium | reverse complement strand
GCGGGGACACAGCCCAGATAGCCGTCGGAGACAAGATGACCGAAGGCTAACACTATAAGGCGCAACTTGCGGACATTGAGCGGCAAACGGGGGGGAGAGCATGGAATTCTGCCAGCGTCCTTCTGCATACCTACAGGCGCTCATAAGCCGGAGGACGACACACGCCATCCCATAACGGGACGACACTGGGTCGGATCACACGGCGCTAAGCGGCTTCGACCGTGCGAAGCCGAGGCCCTTTATCCTCCTTCCCGGGGGTATTGCCGTCTCCGGTGATACGAAGGTCGCGGGCTCGTAGGAACGACTGCACCACTTTTACGTCAAACTGTGTCCCTGCGCAACGAATCAGTTCGCTGATAGCCATCTGTTCGCTCATTGCAGCGCGGTAGGCCCGGTTTGATGTCATGGCCTCGAACGCATCCGCGACCGCAAGGATTCGCGCGACCAAAGGGATATCCTCCCCGCTCAATCCGACGGGGTAGCCAGTGCCGTCAACGCGTTCATGGTGGTGTCGCACGGCGACAATGGCCTCGGGCGAAAGCCCGACGGGCCCGAGGATGTTGACTCCCATGTCGGGGTGCCGCTTGATCTGGTCAAACTCCTCCCGAAGCAGGGCCGACTGCTTGGTCAGTATCTGATCGGGCACTCCGATCTTGCCGACATCGTGTAGAATCCCGGCAGCGCGAAGCGCATCCAAAATCCGGGGAGGCAAATTCATCTCCCGCCCGATCATCACTGCGTATTCCGCAACCCTCCGGCAATGGCCGCTCGTATAGGCGTCCTTCGCCTCGACAGCCGCCGCCAGTGCCTCAATCGTCCCGAACAAGTATTCCTGCATTTGGTCGTAGAGAGTTGCGTTCTCAATGGCGATAGCCGCTTCTCCGGCGACGGTTGATAAAAGGCTGAGGTCCTCGTAGTTGTAAACTTCCCTGGAAATCTTCTCTCCGAGGGCAAGTGTGCCGACCAGATCCCCCTTGCATATCAGGGGGACACATAGCGCGGCATCAAGCTTTCGCATAGTCCCCTCAACCGCCGGGTCACGGCCCTCTACCTCCGCGCGCAGGATCTCCCTTCCCTCCGAACGCAGGGCCTGCAACAACGGGTCAGTAGGGTTAAGAACCGTATTCAACGCATCTTCCGCCCCTACACCAGCGGCGCTTACGACTGGGTAGGCCTCACTTGACGGGTCTCTCAGAAGCAACGCCGTTCGTTCAATCCCCATCGTGTCCGCGATCTCGCTGACGATGGAATCCTGCAGAATATGGATATCCAGCTCGGTGCGCAGCGTCTCCCCGAAGCGTGTCAATGCCTGGCGGTAGTCATAAACAGTCGGGAAGAGCAAGTGGTCCACTGTGTTCTGGATGTAGCTCACTACAGGCTGGTGGAATATCACTGTGGCGGTGAAGAGTATTCCTAAGACCAGGGCCATTTCCCACGAGCCCGGAGGGTTGCCATAGCCTCCCAGCACGGACGTCAGGCCGAAAACCACTGCGGCAACTGTCCCTGTCCACAATCCTGCCAACAACCCGTAAGCGAGGCCGCGCCGGATAAGTACATTGATGTCCATCAGGCGGTGCTTGACTATCGCATATGTAAGCACCAGGGCGAAAACCACGTTGGTGATGTGCCCGAGTGGGTAAATGTGCCAGACAGCTCCTGTGCTCAGGCCGCGCACCAGAGCAACGTTGCAGGCGCCGCCAGCCAGAGCGGCCACGCCGCCGAAGAGTACCAGTTTCAGACGGTTCTTCTCCGGAGGATCGGATGCCGTACGATAGCCGTGCCACAGAATACATATACCGAGCAGCAACACGCCTACGAGGAAAAGGTCGAAGATTTTGCTCACTTGTCCGGCGACCGGGTAATAACCGTTAAGCCAGTCAAGCCAGTATAATTGTGAAATGAATGTATTAGGCCACCATAATGCCACGACCATGAACACGGTTGCCACGCCGTAAGCGAATACAAGAAAACGCCACAGCCACTTCTCGCTCCGATGGGTTATGATTAGGATAAAGTGAAGGGCCACGGGCGCCAGGTAGATCAGCGCCACGTGAAGGCAGCGGTCCCACGTCGCTGCCCACTCCCGCGTACCGGAAGCGGGAGCGTCCGCCGTCGGCAAGAACATCATGAACAAGCCGAAGTTCCAGCCGGACAGACAGAGGCTGAAGACCGCAAATACACGGCTGAGGGGGCTGTCGGGGCGCTTTATGAGCACAAATGTGCCCAATCCGAGAGTGAGCACAGCGGCGGCCAATGGCGGAATGTTGTACAAGTCCAGTGCTGCATTGAATCCCATTGTGCCGTGCCTCCTCCCATCAGTTAGCGTCAATAGCGGCCGATGACCAGTATCGCATTCTTGCCGCCGAATCCGAACGAGTTGCTGACCGCAAGGTCCACCTTCGCAGGCCGGCTCTCATTTGGCACATAGTCAAGGTCGCATTCAGGGTCAGGCACATGGTAGTTGATTGTCGGCGGCAGAAATCCGTGCTCCATGCCCAGCAGTGTGGCGATAAGTTCAATCCCGCCGCTGGCGCCGATTGGATGTCCCACTTGCGATTTTGTTGAGCTGATCGCAAGATTGTAAGCATGATCACCGAAGACCGTCTTTATAACTGCCGTCTCGGTCTTGTCGTTGAGAATGGTTGCGCTCCCGTGAGCGTTGATGTACTGCACGTCGCTGGGCGAGACGTCGGCTTCCTCCAGCGCACTCCGGATCGCTTGCGCTGCTGCGGCGCCGTCTGGGGCCGGGCGCGTCATATGGTATGCGTCTCCCGTGGCGGCGTAGCCGAGAATCTCACCGTAAATGTGTGCGCCGCGTGCAAGAGCATGTTGGAGTTCCTCGAGCACCACCACGCCCGCGCCCTCGGCGATAACAAAGCCGTCACGTGTCTTATCGAAGGGGCGCGACGCCGTTTCGGGTTCATCGTTGTGGGTTGACAAGGCCCGCAGGGACGCAAAGGAACCGACGACCATCGGTGTCAAAGGCCCCTCAGTGCCTCCGGCGATACACACATCCGCGTTGCCATCGCGAATGTTCTGAAATGCGTAGCCGATTGCATCACTGGCGGCTGAGCAACCTGTAGAGACGTTGATGCTCGGACCCCGCGTCTTAAGCTCCATGGATATCTCGCTCGATACCGCTCCGGCGAAAACAACCATAGACAAAAACGGATTGACCCTTCTGCTGAAGCCGTTGAGATAAGCCGACGCCGCCTCGTCCTCGGCAAACTCCAGGCCGCTTATTGCCGACCCGATAAAAGTGCCGATTCGCCCGGCGTCCAAGGCCGTCAGATCTATACCGGCGTCTTCAACCGCCATTTTGGCAGCAGCGATTCCCATCTGGGTTGACAGCCCCGAACGCTTGGCCGTCTTGGCTGAGACGAAAGCGAGCGGGTCGAAACCCTGTACTTCACCTGCAATTCGGCTGGTGCAGAAGGCGGCATCGAAGCGGGTGAGAGGACGAATGCCGGACTTGCCGAGCCTAAGTCCCTCAAGAAAAGCTTGCTTCCCGATGCCGATGGGGGAGACCACCCCGATGCCCGTGACGACCACCCGCTTCACCGGCGGCTTTAAAGACCCCCGCTTGACCGGCGAGTAGATAGCAATGTTGCGCTCCGTTCGCTCCGCCTGAGCCAGAGCCAGGAGCGCTCGTTCAATGAGCTGGTCTTCGGTACATCCGTCCCCATTGCTGGAGGCGATGCCGATATTGACGGAAACCTTGACATCCTCCGGAAGGCCGTTCGACTCCTGAGCCGGTTCGATCTGGGCCACGAGGTCCTGAATACGGCGTGCCAATGCGTAGGCCTGGGCTTGGTTGGTCTCCGGCAGGACGGCTGCGAATTTGTCTCCGCGAAGCCGGCCCACAACTTCCGTGCGGCGTAGCTTCTGCTGGAGAAGGTCGGCAATGCACTTGAGCACCGCATCACCTGCGCTGTAACCGTGGACTTCATTGATGTGCGGGAGGCTGTTGACCTTGATAATCAAGGTGGAAAGAGTCTGCTGGTGGCGTTCGGCTCGAGTGAGCTCTTCGCGCAGCCGTTTAAACACGTACTGCGCATTGTAAACGCCTGTGAGGGGGTCGGCGATGAAGAAATCGCTTCGGGCGCCCAGCAGTTCCGTAAGTTCCGCAGCGCGTGCAAGTTGCCGGTGGTGGCGAGCGAATGTCCGTAGGAGCGGCTCGAGCAGTCCGCGGACCATCCTCGCTGCCGCCCGCATTTCCCTTTCGGTGGTCTCTTGCAGACCCGCCGCACTCTCGATGAGCTCCTGTGTGTCAAGACCTAATGCCTGGGCAAGCTCCCGCAGCCTCAGAGCTTGAGGCTCATCGGTTCTGACCCCGCTGCTTACGACAGCGGCAACAATTTGTCCGTCTACGATAATCGGGATTGCGAAAACCGTCAGGCCGGCGTGACATTTGAAGAGGATAATGTCCTGTTCGGCTGCGGCGAGGCTTAAGCAATGTTCGGTATAGCATTCCTCACAGCGGTGGTAACCGAGTTTACTGGTTTGTACGGTCTGGCACAGCGCCGGCAGGGAGCTCTCCCACGCTTGGAGCCTTCCCCCTGGTGTTACAAACCCCAAGCTCAATCCCGTGCTGCTATGACACAGGTCGCGGATGTGCTGCCATTGGTCAAGCAGCTCTACTATCTCTGAAACGTAGTCAATTGGGCTCGCAGCCATCGTCCATTGCCGCCTCTAAAGCTGTGATGTACTGCTGCATGCACTCGATGAAGGACACTTGTGTATGCTACTATAGCTCCGCCCTCTTGCCTTAGGTAGCATCAGCCTCCATCAAGGCTTTCAGATTTGCCAGAATCTTTAGTGCCAGGTTCCTGACAAACAACCTATAGATGACGCCGGCGAGCGCGTTTGCAATCGGTGCCGGGCCGGGTGCAAGCTCATGGATGATGCTCAGGCGCGTCCCATCCGACTCCCGTGAAATCTGCCAGACAGTATGCATACCACGCAGAGGTCCACTGATTTGCTCGAATTCTATCCGCTCTGACGGAACCAACGTTGCTTTCGAGCGCCATGCTAGCGGCAAACCTGCAATTCTGGCCTTCCGCTCCACCACCGCGCTGTTCCCGTCACGACTTATAACCCTTGATTCCTTATATTCCTCCGCTAAGTCCGAATATCCTTCCAGATCGGCGGCACGCTCGTAGACCACCTCCGGCGATGCTGCTATGACAACAGTCTCCTCAAATCTCAATTCGGTCCACCATCGTCTTTTGCATTTGTCAGGCCGTCTGGTGCTTATGCTGATGTGTTCACATCGTCAGGCACGATTGCAACCGCCCTCACCCAGCCGGCACTTCCCCGCTCAACGCGCACCGGGAAACATGCCACCTTGAAACCGCAGCGTACCGGAACGCGTTCAAGGTTGGCCAGGTTCTCCAGGTGGCAGTATTCCACTTCCCGCCCGACGAAATGAGCCGGCCACAGCACGCTCGGGTCGCGGGTGCGCAAATACTCCTCGTGCATCTGGGCCCAAGGCCGATCAAAGCAATAGGCATCAATGCCGATGACCTTAACGCCCTGCTTCACAAGATACCGGGTTGCGTCGGCGGTCATCCCGGGCTGGCGTTCGAGGTAAGTGTTTTTGCCTGCGTAGCGCGAGGCTCCGGTCATCACCAGCACAATGTCCAGCGGTTTAATCTGGTAGTTTAGCTCAGCCAACGCACGTTCCAAATCTCCAGGTTGAATCAGTTCCCCCGGTTGCTTGTGGGTCATGTCAAGGATAACACCGTCTCCGAAGCACCACTCAAGAGGCACCTGGTCAATCGTCCTGGCCGGCTTGTCCCCGACGACAGGACCGAAGTGGTATGGTGCATCCATGTGTGTGCCGGCGTGCGTATCACATCGAACGGCCTCCAGAGCCAACCCCTGGCCATCGGGAAAATCCTGTGGGCCTATCCGCTCCCCTCGCAGCAGGCCTCTTATCAGACTGACCGCGCGTTCCCGGAATGTGCTGCCCCGGGCGACAAGCGCCCCCAGTCCGAGCAGGAATGCACCGCGCCGGTGGCCGATATATCTGATTCTTGGCGGGTCGGGTCCGGCTCCTTTTGAGCTGAACGGCTGGCTGAGGTCTATCAGCACCGAAACCCGATCCTCCCGGATGCGAAGCGGCTAAAAGCTTCCGCTCACAGCGAAGTAATTCGTTCGTGATGATGCTGACGGCACAGTTGGAAAGAGTCTTTGGCTGGACTTCTTATTGAGGTCCTTAACGTAAGCGTAGTCCACAGTCAGACCGCGGATTTTCGCCCCGAAGCCCACAGACATCTGCCCGCCGAACGAGCCGGCCCTGACCGCCACGCGCGGCGTGACCCAGCGTTCGGCGCCGAAGTAGAAGCGGCTGTCGCTGGTTGATGCGTTGTTGGTCTTGTCCTTGAAGCTGATACCGCCCCACTCAGCCGCGCAGGTTGTCCACCGGTCCGGCTGATACGAAACGCCTATCCGGTAGATGTTCGAGCGTATCAACCTCGATGCAGGCGGCACGCCCTGGATTACTCTTGTCTCCACACCGCGAATCGTCGTCCAGACGCCGCCGACCGAAACCCTGTCGGCGATATCATAGTAGAACGCGCATTCAAAGCCCGGATCGGGATCTGCGTAGATACGCCCGATGGAGACGGACGTCCCGGGCAGGTAAAGCCTGGCGGTCGTGTCGCCTCCAGCGAGCATCAGGCTGCCGTACAGCCCCCGCCCCAGCTTTCTTCCATAGCCCAGCAAGAAGCTGTCATACCCAAGCTCCTGGTCAATCGGAGTCGGTAGGCCGCCCATCATGACGATACTACGATAACGAGGCGCGCTTACTCGTGCCAAACGCGCGGCCAGAAGCTGCCGACCGCCGTCACCCATCCCGACTGTGGTCGCCCGAACGTTGAAACGGACACCGTTGGGGGAAGACGCCGTGGGGGAAAAGGTGGTTCCGCCCTGGTCTGTTGTCCAAAATGGTTTCCATGGCGGAGCCGCTTTAGCCGCCTTGACCATCGCAGCCGGATTGCGGATGTTGCCTATATCGCTCACGGATACCGTCACGCCGCCCATGCCCATAAGGCGGATGCCTTCGGCCTGCGACATCGCTATCCCCCGTGCCACGGCGTCCACGGACGGAGTGGGGGCCTGTGCCTGCGTGGGGAGCAGCAGAGCAAAGATAAGGAGCATACAAATCAAGGGCGGTGCGAATCGAACCATCATCTCGACTCCCTTCGGACCGCTGGCCAGACCAACGAAGACCGAGGATGGCTGGCCTGAATCATTCTTGTTGAAGTGATGCGTCGCCTTTGTCGTTTGCAGGACGTGATGTGGAAATCCGCCCTCTGCCCCGATGCTTCGACTCATACAGCACCCTATCAGCCGCGCGGACCACATCATCGGGAGTCTCTCCATCCTCCGGCCACATGGCTAAACCCCCGCTTATGGTCGGCATCTGCTCGCCTTCGGCCAGAAGCTCTCTCCGATTGTTCACTGCGTCCTGAATCCTTTTACTGACCGCCCCGGCTGCTGCACGATCCACCTCCGGCAAGAGAATAATGAATTCATCCCCGCCATATCGTGCCACCACATCCATGTCACGGCACGAACTCCTCAGCCCATCGGCTATTTTGACCAGCGCCCGGTCACCTGCCAGGTGACCGTAACGGTCATTATACTCCTTGAACAGGTCTACGTCCACCATAAGGACACCGAAAGTGGTGTTGCGGCGCCTCGCCCGGTGAGCCTCCTCCTGAATCCGCTCCCGGAAGTAGCGCAAGTTCCGCGCGCCCGTAAGCTCATCTGTGAACGCCATTTCCAGCAGCCGGTCCGTCTTTCGTATGCGGTCCGCCGCCAGGGAAGTTTCCCTTGCAAGCTCCGCGAGGAGCTTCATCATTACTGGCGTCATGTAACAATCTACCGGCTCGAGCACAACCAGCCCACCGATTATGTCTCCGACTCGGAGAGGCGCAAACGTAACGCGCCCGAGGGTTGAATGCTCGATATGCAGCACCCGAGCCTCCCCGGTGACGTTTGTTTCCCCTTCTGTCCGTAGCACGGTGAATTCACTACTTAGCCCGAGCTGCGCCGGCTTGTGTGCACCGTCGTCTTCGCCGGTCATTGCATCCTGCGACAACCCGTTCAGCGCCAGACAAAGGGCGATGGGCCAGTCGTTTTCTTGCAGGCCTCTTGCACTGACTACATTGGACTCGGGTTTTCGTGCGTCCAGAAGCGTCGCGGCGCACTTCACATCGCCGTAAAGTGCGCGGATTCCCTCGAGGGCGTTGTCCGCCACTGTCTCCAGGGTCTCTGCCTGATCGAGCGCCTGGCTCACGGTCAGAATGATATTCATGCCCTGGGAGATGTAGCGCTGCTGCTCGCTGTCGTGGAAACGCTGGATCAGTTCTCCGGTCTGCGAGGCGATTTGGGAGATAATGTCCCGGCCCTTTGCAGTGAACGTGCGGCCGCTCTTGCGGGAGGCAACATTGAGTGTGCCGAAGACTTTGCGCTGAGTGCAGATAGGGGCTACGAGTGAGGCCTTTACGTCGGGACGCGTCAGCAGGGGACGGATGTTCTCGTCCGTCCCGCCGTTGTTGAGCACGAGAGTCTCGCGCCGCTGCATCGCGAGGCCGGAGATAGTATCATCAAGGCGCATCCTGACCTTCTGCACAATTTCGTCGGCCAACCCACGAGCCTTCCGAATCACAAGCTCATTGGTCCGCTCGTCCAGAAGCATTACGGACGCGACATCCGCTTTCAGCTTCTCGACAACAGCCTCGAGCACGACGTCCAGAATCCAATCCAGCTCGGGGAAGCTCAGGACTGACAACCCAACTTGCGACTCCGGCTTTTCCGCCATGTCGCGCGACAGCAACTTACTCGTCTCCGCTTCGACCGCGCATCTTACATGTTTTACAGGCTATCCTGAGCAGTCGTGGGATGACTATATGCGGCTGTATTCTGCCCTTTTTGGAGTCATCTGAAAGTATATCCACTGCGGGAGAATGTGTCAATTCCCGTGCCTGCTTACGAAGAGCCGTTGCCCGACAGTCGGGTATACCGCTGACCATGCAGACTTAGGCGTCGCAGGTCATCCAGGATCGCCTCGAGCCCGAGAATCGTACAAGACCGCGGGTCCTTGGCGACCATCACGGGCACGCCGATCTTGGATTCCATCAATTCCGGCAGGCCGCGAAGCAGGGCGCATCCTCCGGTTAAAACGATTCCGTCTTGAATCACTTCCGCACGACGCTCCGGCGGCAGCTCCTCAATAATCCAGCGTATCTCGCCTACGATAGGGCCGACCGCCCGTGCCAGAATCTCCGGAATGTCCGTCACGACCAACGGAGAGCCTTGTCCGTCGCTGTTGCTGGCCCAGGTGCCCTGGATTTTTGCGGCGCCAGGCGCCAACTCAGGATTGACCGTACCGACTTGTATCTTCAATTCCTCGGCCGTCGTAGTACCGATCTGGACGTTCTCTTTGCGCTTGACAGCGCGTCGGATAGCCTCGTCGAAGTCGTCGCCCGCATAGTGCAGCGACGTGCCGCCGATGACTGCGCCCATAGAGATGATCCCGATCTCCGTCGTCCCGGCACCGATGTCTACGACCATCCGCACCGCGGCATCATCCACGAGCAGACCGCTGCCGATTCCTGCTGCGAGGCTCTTGGGCACGAGAAAGACCTGCCCGCCTCCGGCCTCGCGCAGGGCATCGTACAAAGCGCGTTTCTCCACCTCCGTCGCGTGGCTGGTCGAACTGGCGACTATCGTTGTACGCCACAGAGGGCGCCGGCCCAGCGCCGTTCGAATGACATGCCTAAGCAGCTCGACTCCGGCATCGAAATCAGCCAGAACCCCGCCGGTCATCGGGCGAATGACGTCCACGCCCGGGACATCGCGCTCGAGCATCAGCTTCGCCTCATCGCCGACTGCGGCCGGCTTACGCCGGGAATCGGCAAAGGCGATGACAGACGGCTGGCGAACGACCACTCCGTGTCCCTTGACACAGACGTGTATGTTACTCGTTCCGAAATCAATTGCCAGCGCCTCGCCGAGCGATAACATACGAAGTCCTTTCCGCTCTCCGGCCTACCACCTACTTGTCTGATGTTTCCGAAAGCTCGTCGGGTGGTATCGGTTCCAGCGATTCGAGCAGCCGTTTTGCCCGCTCGACGTCGTGTGCGGCGACCAGGATCTCCCCCCACGCGCCTGACGGATCCTTGATTGCGTCGTCGAATAGATAGGAGGCCGGTCCGAACTTGCGGATAACGCCGACTATCCCTTCGGCCTCCAGAAATGCCTGAGCGCGCAGGACGTCCACCTCACTGGCGCCCACGTATGCAACCTCGAGCTGCGTCTCTTTGGGCTCATCCGATTTGAGGGTGCCTTCGACCAGCTCTTCACCGCACTCGGGACACCTCGTAGTGCCTTGCTCGTACTCTAATCGGCATCTTGGACAGTAAGGCATCCAGCACTCCTCCAGCAAACTTATTAAGACTGTTAAAGCTTATCACAATACTATCTAAAAAGCAAGCGTTCTCCAACTCAGATAACGGCGAAGTCCAGGTCGGCAAGGTCGGCCAGCACCCCTACTTGTTCCACTACATCCCCGGGCACAATGGCTAAATGGTGCGTTCCACCAAGTTCGCTGTAGCGGATTAGAAACTCACCGAGCGGCATCAGCGGGTCAATCTTGTAGTGTGGCATCGTGATGTCAAGCACTGGGAAGTCGGCGACCTCGACGCTGCCTGCAATCAGCCGGTACATGTCTCCACCGACGCAACACAAGTCCACGAGCGTCGCCGGACCAGGTGCCATTCCGGCAAGGGCAATTGTGGTGCCGCGCAACCTGCCGAATTTGAACGGCACGTTCTTGAGGATGGCTTTCTCGGCCGCGAGGTCCGGGTTACACTCGCCCATGTGCGCCATCAGCACTTTCCCGCCGTCCCAGTCGGGGCAGAACATCTCGGTGAAAGAGGCTCGATCGAACTGGCAGGCCATCGCGGCCACAAGGCTCGCGCAGACCACGTCCCCCTCACCGGCATACCCCATCCCCTTGCTGATGAGCTTGCTGATCTCCAAGAACGGGACAGTGCCTATGTCGGGATGGTTATTGAATGCCATAAAATGCATCGAGAGCGCATCCAGTTCATATTCTTGGATTGCCTTGCGCAGGCCAAGCCCAGCGCGGACGGCGATTGCGTGAAGCTCCGGATCGAGGTCATCGGCAGGCTGAAAGCGCTCCAAATCCGCGGCCATTTCCGCCTCGACTTCATCATCGCTGGCAGCCTTCGCCAACTTGACGACCTCTTCAACAGGCACCTGGGTCACCTCAGGGCCGATAACGAGCTTGAATGCGGTCAGGTCCACGCTGAAGTCGCCCATACCCTCGAAGGGCGTGCCGATAAGCCCGACTCGCATCCTGCGCCAGAAGCGGAGGGTCATCGCCGCGCGGCACCAGTCCTTCACCTGCTGCACAATGTCGGGGTTTAAGATGTGCCCTGCCACGATGTGGTAGGTCTTATCGGCGCGAAGCAGGATGTTTGCGAGGTCCTGTACACCGTGAATGCCGTGGTTTTCCATTATGTCAGCAGGTGTCAGATTCTCGTCGAGCCGGGGAGCAGGCGTAGTGTCCAGCAACAGAACGGGCAGGCTTGTGCGAGTGAGTGCGTTGGCCGAGATAAGGCTGGGCGCGTAACTGAGGTGCACGACGATTATGCCGTCGAGCCGTTTCGCCTCAAAATCCTCCACCGCCGCCTCCACCTGCCCGCGCGTGTTGCATACAGGCGCTGAGCTGACTTGAATATCATCCCCGAGCGCCTTGGCGATTTCCTCGGCGAACTTCGCCTGCTTCGGCTTAAGCTCCGGCGCGGCCTCGTCGTAAAGCTCGAGCATCAGTGGCAGCAGGCCGATTCTTGGCTTGCGGTCATTGCACATGAGAATTCCTCCGGGTTATGAGCTTATACGCGTTATTGAAGAAAATGTCCTGCAAGTCGCTGGATGTTAAGCCGGCTCGTTCCGCCCCCTCGCGCATCGCCTTGAGGGCGGTATAGATGAAGTAAGTGTACCTGGCCTCGACCTCCGGCGGCTGGCGGTTGGTATTCCAGGGGTAGTCGCCGCTGACGATGTTGCGGTACTTCTCACCCTCCCATACGCGGTACCCCCGCAGCCGGTTGAGCACGGGGAAGTCGGTTCCCCACATGATTCGGTCCGGGCCGAAAGCCCGGAATGCCAGCTCGAAGACATCGGGATTGAGCACCGCGCAGCAGTCGAACATCAAACCTTCAATGCTGGCGATGTCCTCGAAGGACGCCGCCGCGAAGGGCATGCAGTAGGCCCGCCCGAGGTGCGCAACGATGAACGTCACGTTCGTGTACTTGCGGCACCAATCCCTGAGCATCTTGCGCGTGTGGGTATCGCGGATGCGCTCCGGACCTGGGACGTGCAATATCGCGATTAACCCCAGCTCGTCAAGTATCTCGAGGTGCTCAGGCGGCATCATCTCCTCGATGCGCACATCCTCCTCCTTTTTGCCGCGCACCAGCGACCAATAGGGCTTTACACCCATGAACCGGCCCGCGAGCAACACCTCCCGAAGCTTCTCCGGCGTCCAAAGAGGGTCCAATACCGCCAGCGCCCAGACCCTCTTATGGTCGGCGGTCTCCATGCAGTATCGGTTCTCGGCCTCGATGTCGGCCTCGCGACGGACGGCTCCGAATTGCAGGCGGCGGGTTTCACTGTGCGGGAAGAGCTTGGCGTAGTCCGTCTCGATGTCCTCGGCGGTGAACTCCTCAGCCGAAACCGATGAGGCCCAGTTCGTCCGCATCGCGTCTTCGCTGGGAAATGGTACGTCCCTTTGGCGGAAGACATGAACATGCACATCGAACAGTCTCCCAGGGAGAAAGTCCGCCAGATACGTATCGTAGAAGCGTTGGTCCACCTCGGTGTATTCAGGCCCCGTTGCCATAGGAGGCGCCTCCGAACTGGATGTGATTCTGGACCACAGGCGGAGAATCCCGTTGTTCAGTTGTGCGCGGAACGACAACAGCGAGATTCTTCATTCCGCTTCGCTGCATTCAGAATGACAACCATAGAGAGCTTGATACAGTTTTTCAAATCGCGAATACGCGTCGCTGTAGACTCCCGCCAAGGACGGGTCGGGTTCGAATATCCGCTCGGGCTTATAGTAAGCGTCCGCTGCTTGTTCCATCGAGTCGAAGAAGCCTGCTCCATACGCGGCCATCACCGCCGCGCCCAGGGATGCCGCATGTTCGCAGGCGGGGCGCTCCATCGGGAGCTGGGTCACATCGGCCATCATCTGCAGCCACAAGTCGCTCTTTGCGCCCCCGCCGAGCACGCGCACGAAGTCGCCTTGGGCGCCCAGGCTCTTTATCCGCTCGATGTGCTCCCGTAAGCAGTACGCAACGGCCTCTAATATCGCGCGGACCATGTGCGGCCGCTTGTGCGAGAGCGAAAGTCCCACAAACGCGCCTCTGGCATTCGGGTTGAAGTCCGGGTGTGCGGTCCCTGTCAGGTGTGGCAGCATCAGTAGCCCATCGCAGCCTGGTGGGACATTGCAGGCCTCATTGATGAGGGCCTCGTAGTCACTACCGTCGGTTACGAGTGCATTACGGAACCATGTAAGCGCCATCGCGCCGGTTTGCGTGAACGAAAGGACGATTCCCTTGCCCGGGATGGCGTGGTAGCCGGTCTCTGAGCGCCCGCCCGGCGGCTCTGTTGTTGCCATGACGGCAAGCGCCGTTCCGATGGTTGCGGTGAGCACGCCTGGCCGGACGTTCCCGGCGCCGAGCATCCCCGCTGTCTGGTCGTTTGTGCCGACGACGGCGACGGCGTTGCTGCTGATGCCAAGCTCGCGGGCGGCCTCCGGCAGGAGCGCCCCGACGACCTCCCCTGAGCAGCCGATCTGCGGCAGTTGCTCTTCGCGAACGCCTATGAACTCAAGCATCTCCGGCCACCAGCGGCGGTTGTGGATGTCCATCATTGCTGTGGAGCCGAGATCCGAGGGATCGCCCACGCGCCGGCCTGTCAGCCGCCAGGTGACATAGTCGGGGGGCATCATGTAATAGGCAGTGCGCCTGAAGACATCCGGCTCGTTCTCGCGCAGCCACAGTATCTTCGGCCCGCTGGCGATGGGGATGACGTTGATGCCCGCCTCGGTCTCGCGTCCGGCGAAGTGGGCTTTAATCCGCGTCGCTTGCCCCGCGGCGCGGGTGTCGAGCCAGACGATGGCGTTATGCAGCGGCTGGAAGTTCTCGTCCAGCGGAACGAACGTTTGTCCCTGGCTGGAGAAGCCGATGGCGCGCACGTGGCGACCGTCAAGCCCACACAGGCACTCTCTTGTGCCGGCCACACATGCTTCCCAGTACCTCTGTACAGGCAGCTCGGCCCAGCCGGGGCAGGGGGCGACCAGCTCATACTCCTGGGTGCGCGGGCGAGACGCCCGCGGTACCGGAAAGCAGAGGTGTAACGTTTCAGTCTGAAGGTTCATAGGAGCACGACGCTGCCCGACACCGCGACTGTCTCGCTCCTCATTTTCAATGATATTTGGTGTCATTGGCGTCCCGCGATGATTTTCAACGAAACCTATCACATTTGGCGCCACAGGCGTCCCGCGATGATTTTCAAGGAAATCTGATATCATATCTGGTACCACGGGCGTCTCGCCCGTGGTATCAGGAACCGCCACCCGACCCGCGCCCCCACCAAGGCCACTGTGCTGGGTCGTCAACGAGTCCCTTCCTCCTAGAATTGTTGAATATGTAGGCTGCTTTCTCGCGATAGTCCTCCTCGTCTCGCAGAACTCTGTCGTAGGTCTCCTCGTGCCAGAGCGGGCCGGTTCGTCCCACTATGTCGTTTATTCTGTGTGCGAGCCAACTTTTCAAACTATGTGTAATGCGCGCCAGAGTCTCGGCCTGTCCATCGCATACCAGCGGCTTCAAAATGAGGTGCACATGGTCTGGCATAACGGTGTAGTCCAACAACAGGTATCGCTTTCCGTCGAAGAAGCGCAACGCCCCGACCACAAGGTTGCCGATGCGTTCATCGGTGAGGTCAACTGCAGGAGGTCGCAACAGGCCGAACGTGATGAAGTAGGTCTCGCCGGGGCCCTCCCAGTGAGGGAGGTATCGTTTGCGCCGCTGGAATTGCGACAGATGCTTCGATTCGGACGGCATTTGCCATCCCCGCTTTGGAATTAGGATGTCGCGGGCGAGACGCCCGCGGTACCGCAAAGGAGGCGGTGTTTTAGTCGGGGGTCCTGTGCTATAAATGTGTTACACACCACCGCAACTGTGCTGATAGTGATTCTCACCAATACCTGGTACTACAGGCGTCTCGCCCGCGGTACCGGAAAGGAATCTTTGACTGCTGTTTCGTATTACATATACCATGATTCCACCTGTGAGCACCTCGCCCGTGAGCTGTTACTACCCGTACCCTGTGCCACGGGCATCCCGCTTGCGTTTGTCACAACACTCGGTACCACTATATCGGGTATTATGGACGGCCCGCTCATGCTCTTCAATGGAGCCTGGTATTTGGTACCACGGGCGTCTCGCCCGCGGTCTTCACCAGTAATCAATGTCATCGCGCTCCCCTCCTTCAGCGACTATACCCCAGCTCCTCCTCCACTTCCCCGATGGCCTCGTCGATTATGTCCATGCCCTTGGCGGCTTCTTCCTGTTCCATAATCATCGGCGGCGACATGCGGAGGATGTGCCCGGCCGGAATCCAGGCCAGGCCCTTCTCGAAGGCCTTCTGGTACACGAGCCTGCCGGCCTCCTCAAACGGCTCGCGGGTTTCGCGGTCCTTCACCAGCTCAATGCCCAGCAGGCACCCGAGGCCCCGCACATCCCCGATAATCGGGTGCTCGGCATACATCTGCTTCATCCGCTTGCTGAAGAACTCGCCGAGGGCTGTCGCGTTCTGCAGGATGCCCTCCTCCAGAATCACCTCTATGCTCGCAAGCGCCGCTGCGCAGGCCATCGGGTTGCCGCCGTAGCTTGTGGATGCGGAAATCTTCTCCACCGCATCCTTGTACTGCTCCCGCACGAGGACAGCCGTGATGGGGAAACCGTTCCCCAGGCCCTTGCCCAGGGTCATGATGTCGGGGACGGTCTCGAAGTGCTCCATGCAGAACATCCTCCCCGTGCGGGCCATACCTGTAAGTACCTCGTCGGCGAACAGGAGAATCCCGCGTTCATCGCAGAGCTTCCGTATCTTCTGGAAGTACCCCGGCGGCGGCACCACGGTCCCGGCCCAGCCCTGGACGGGCTCGAGCACAATTGCGGCGACGTCTCCCACCGTACCCTGATCGATGAACGTCCCTATGAAGTCCACGCAGTGCAACCCGCAGTCGGGATAGGTGAGCTTGAAATCGCATCGGTAGCAATAGCCTCGAGGCACGAGGAACGAACCCGGGGCGCGATAGCCCTTTGTCTTGTCCATCTTGGCGAGGCTTACCGCGCCGAGGGTCTTCCCGTGAAAGTCCATAAAGCACGAGATGAACTCCTGCCGGCCCGTGGCGGCTCGTGCGATGCGCAGGCCGGCCTCCACCGCCGTGGTGCCGCTGTCGTAAAGCTGCACCCCGTTCATGTCGCCCATGCTTATCTCGCAGAGCTTCTCAAGAAGCGCAAGCTTCACCGGCGTCGTGAAATCGTGGGCGTTCTGGAGCTGCCCGACCATCTTCTGAAGCGCCTCGGTGACCTTCGGGTGGCAGTGGCCGAGGCCGGTGACGTAAATGCCCGAGGAGAAGTCGAGATAGGTGTTGCCGTCCACATCGGTGAGTGTTACCCCATGCCCCTTCTCAAAACACACCGGGAAGAGCCTCACCTGGCCGGAGTACCCCTTCATAATCGCGGAGGCTCGCCCGTGCATCTCCCGCGACTTCGGTCCTGGCGGGGTGACGACGATATTTGGGATTTGATCAAGGTCAATCCGGCCCCATGTTCGTTTGAAAGTGCTCATTGTTTGTCGCTCCTGATTCTTGTTGCCGGGCGAGATGCCCGCCCTACCCAGTCAGAAGGGTATGATGAGCGTCCCACCAGCGCCAGATTAGACTATTCGAGGTTATACTTTCTCACCATCTCTTGCGGCTCGGCACCGTTCTTTACGACTTCGCACAACGCCGACTGGAAGGCCACCGGATCCGGTACCTGGAGGGCGTTGCGACCGAAGACGACGCCCTTGGCACCCTCGGCGATTTCGCTTCGGGCGAGGTTGAGGGCATCAAGCTGTGTGGGCGTCTTCTCCGCACCCAGGCCGAAGACCGGCACAGGGCAGCTCTCGGTGACCTCCTTGAAGCGGTGCGTGTAGAAGGTCTTCACCATGTCGGCCCCAAGCTCGACGATAACGCGCGTGGTGATTTTAACCTTCTCGTGCAGTTCATCTGCGGAGAGCGAAAGATGCCCCGCCGGGAACGCCTCCCCCAGCACGGGAATGCCCAGCCGGCGGGCGCGATTGGCCATTCTGGAGAAAATCTCGACGTTGCGCGCATCGGTGGCCTCGTCGTAGGCGTTCAACGTGAGGGAAATCAGCACAATGTCCGCACCGAGGGCGATTGCGTCGTCGACGTCGAACGCCTCAGCGGTCTGTGCCTGTGTATACTGCCAGTGGAAACAGTAGGTTGTGCTCCAGTTTGTGCGAACGACCGCCAGCGGCGCGCCCTTTGCGCTGAATGCGCCCTTGCAATGGCGGAGCATACCAGGGCTGAGCAGCACGGCATCCACGTCGGGACTGATGCGGGAGCCGATGACGGCGGGCAGGTCCACCATCCCAGGGAGCGGCCCGTCGAATTCCCCGTGGTCGGCGGCGATGATGACCGCGTTCTTCCCGCCTGTAAACATTTTGCCCATTCGGATTGACCAGCCTGTCATCCTGCTTTCCTCCGTTGCCGATGCCTTCTGTCAGATCTGATATCCGACGTTTCCCGCTGGCGCTGGATATTCCCTCCAGAAGCTGAAGCACGATGACAATGGCTGATGAAGGGATTGACCGGCGGCCACCGAATCAAACAAATGATGAAGCAAAAGGATGATAGGGTCCCCAGAATTGTAGGCTTTAATACTGTCACGGTTGCCGCGGTTAAGGCGGAACTGATTGAAGACATCGTCCAGGCGTTGCATGAGTGGGGCCTGCTAGTGCGTACTGCCCTTACTGCGGCGAAGGTCCGCGAGTTGGAGTTGGACAAGCCCTCCGACCTGGCGCTGGTTTCCATCGTCGGCGCAGTTGAAGACGGGCTCGCGATGTGTAGGGCCTTTCGAGGAGCCGCGCGAGAGCGAAGGGGAACGCTGGTGGTAGTGGCTGCGGAAGAGGAGCTGGGTTTGCTCCATCCGAGTATCGGTGCTGATGACTTCCTGCTCGCGCCGGTGAACCGGCATGAGCTTTTCGCCCGCCTGAGGTTGTTGGCGTATCGCCGCACCGGTTTAAACCGTGATGGCGTCGTTCGACTCGGGGATGCAGATATTGACGTTGTCCATCGAACTGTTTTGCACAACGGCGTCCCCGTTTACCTCACGTTCAAGGAGTATGAACTGCTTCACCTTCTGATTCGACACCGTGGGAGCGTCCTCACACGTGATGAAATCCTCCGCCAGGTGTGGGGAGCCGACTACTTCGGCGGCGAGCGGACCGTTGACGTCCATATCCGCCGCCTCCGCGCGAAGCTCGGCGTCGAGGCCGCTCGCCTGCTGGAGACAATTCGCGGTGTCGGCTACAGGCTCTCCGACGCATCCCAACGCTCAAAGTAGAATGCTTCCTCCGATTCACCACATCGCTGGTATGTAAGATGACAGAAGCATGTATATTTCCACTCACGGAGGAGTTTCCATGACGAAAGATGCGCAATGGGTCCTGCAGGCAGTCGCAGAGCAGAACATCAAGTTCGTGCGGCTGTGGTTCACCGATATTCTCGGTGCGCTCAAGAGCTTTGACATCACTGTTGAGGAGCTTGAGGGTGCCCTGGAGGACGGGATGGGCTTCGACGGGTCGTCCATCGAGGGATTCGCGCGAATTGACGAAAGCGATATGGTCGCCGTGCCCGATCCCACCACATTTCAACCGTTGCCGTGGTCGGAGGAGGATAACGGCCGGGTTGCACGGATGTTTTGTGACATCCACCGGCCCGGAGGCGAGCCGTACGAGTGCGACCCTCGGTATGTACTGAAGCGGATGCTCGCTCGCGCCGCCGAGAAGGGATATACCTTCTATGTTGGCCCGGAACTTGAGTATTTCTACTTCCGCAGCCCTCATGGTATTCCCGAGACCCTCGACGACGGAGGGTACTTCGACCTGACCCCGCTTGATGTCGATATGGACCTTCGGCGTGAGACCGCCATGGCCATAGAGGCAATGGGCATCGGCGTGGAGTATGCTCACCACGAGGCCGCCCCGAGTCAGCATGAGATTGACCTTCGCTATGCAGACGCTCTCACTATGGCTGACAGCGCCATCACGTATCGGCTCGTGGTCAAGCAGGTGGCTCTGCAGCACGGCATTTACGCCACGTTCATGCCGAAGCCTATTGCCGGCCAAAATGGGAGTGGGATGCATACGCATCAGTCGCTGTTCAAGGGTGAGCGTAACGCATTTTTTAACCCCGATGAGCCGGGCCATCTCTCAACCATCGCTTACCGGTATATCGCCGGGCTGCTCAAGCACGCGCCTGAAATAACGCTGGTGACAAATCAGTGGGTGAATTCCTATAAGCGGCTCGTGCCCGGTTTCGAAGCTCCGGTTTACATCTCCTGGGCGCGCCGTAATCGCGCCGACCTCATCCGCGTGCCCGAATACAAGCCGGGGCATGAAAAATCAACGCGTGTCGAGTTGCGCTCGCCGGACCCCGCCTGCAACCCCTATCTTGCATTTGCGGTGATGCTTGCAGCCGGGCTGAAGGGCATCGAGGACGAGTATGAATGTCCGGAGCCGGTCGAGGAAAACGTATACACGATGACGCCGCAGGAGCGCGAGGCGCGAAACATCGGCACTCTTCCCGGAAGCCTACAGGAAGCGATCGAGTTGGCCGAAAACAGCTCTCTGGTGCGCGATGCCTTGGGAGATGAACTGTTTGAAAAGTTCATCGCGAACAAGAAGATCGAATGGGACCGCTACCGCTCACAAGTGACGGATTATGAGATTCGGGAGTACCTACCGCTCCTTTGAGAACTGCTTTCGTGGCATCAGCACTGGAAACAAGGGCATTAAATGTTCTTATTTCCAGAAGATAGTGTGAAAACGAAGCGAAGGTATGGTATATGCCTAAATGTAGCACTTGACAACCTGGTCATTCTCGGGTGGGGGCGTGCGTGCTTGGGCATGAGGATTGCAGTCCAGAGCACAGAAGGGTGTTAGCAGCTCCAACGGTCTCAACCGGGAGCCAGGCAAAAAACGGAGGTGACACGGATGGGCAAGCTCGCACGCCGCAAGGGTTTCACGTTGATCGAAGTATTGATCGTGATTGTGGTCATCGCTATTTTGGCCGCGATCGTGGTCCCGCGTCTGCTCGGAGCCGGCCGTCAGGCCCGTGAGACGGCGCTTAAGGGGACATTGCACGAGCTCCGTAACAGCATCGGGCTGTTCCAGGCCCACAACGGATGCTATCCCCAGCAACTCTCCGACCTGATGCGCGCTTCGAACGATCCCCCGGCCCAGGGTGTCTCGCAGGACGGCCAGACGATGGTTGACATCGTAACGGCCGACTGGCAGGGGCCGTATCTGAAGACCCCGGACGGTAATCTGCCTGCGGATCCGATCACCGGCGCGGCGGACTGGAACTATGAGAACTCCGGCGTCAACGTCGGCTCGGTTCATAGTTCCGCGACCGGGACCGGCCTTGACGGCACGGCCTACTCCACCTGGTAGGTATCGCCCGACGGTGATTTTCTAACTTGCGTGCAGCAGACGAGATGTCTGCTGCACGCTTGCTTTTTGATATCGGCCGGTTCGCTGATGAGCGGGTGGATACGAGGTTGGCGGCCGCTCCGCTTACTGCGGACCGATGATGCGGATTTGCGTCGAGAGTGTAAATGTACGTCCGTCCAGTTGGTAGATTGGCTCTCCAAAAAGCGCAAGGTAACCCTGTGAGGGCTTATTCACTTCGCCGATAAACCTCCCGTCAGTCCCGGCCATCGGCGTAGAATGCCACTTGGCGTCTCGGAAGTCCTTTGTGGCCGACTGGGCGACCCACAATCGCGCCCCCGACGGAATGGGGTCGGATGTGATTGACAGACGTGCCTTCCCATCGGCGTCATCGTGCTTCCAATTCAGCTTCGGCAACGCCTTATCGCCGGCCACCAGGTTTGCGAAGGCTCCGGCGGTAGCCAGGACCCGGCCTCTGTCCTCCAAGCCGTGACCGGAATTGGGGACATAAAGGACGAACTTCTCACCCACGAGGTCGTCCCAGTATAGGTTGAGCGCATCGAGCGTCCAGTAGCGGTCGTTAGTGCCGTTGATTAGCAGCTTGGGCATCGTAATGCGGTCACGGTATGTGTATGGATCTATCGCCGCCCCAAGCTGCTGACCTGCCTCGGTGGTCAGAAGCTCCTGCAGACCTCGGCGGGTATAGTCGTCAATCATTTCACTGTACTTGCCCCATGTCTCGATTTGGTGAGGCATTTGGGCTGCGAGATTGAGATTGTCAATCACCATGGGCATGATTGCTTTCGCCCGTGAGTCCACCGCGCCGGTCAGCCAGGTGGTCCAGCCGCGTTTGGACGCACCGGTGACGACAAAATGCTTCAGCGGCTTGTCCCACGCTTGCTGAGAGAATTCCTGGAGGGCGTCCATCGCTTTGACCGCGCTCTTGGTCATCGGGAAAAGCAGCGGCCAAGTGTCGTCACCGGTCTGCAGATACTTGGCGAACGTATACGCGATGAGAGCGTCCTCCCTCTTGCCGTCAAAAAGCGGCTGGTTGGGAATGTGATAAAGAATCGCCATTGGCATCTTAGCCGCGTTGGCAAGAAGAAGCGCGACCTGGGTTTCCTGGTCGCTCCCTCCTCCGCCGGTGATTAGCAGGATGGCCGTATCGGGATAGTCAAGGTTGTTAGGCCTTACAATCTGCAGCCGATGCTCCCAGGTAATGCCCTGCCAGACCTGGGAGACCAAGTGCAGGTCATAAACTGTCCCCATCACATTCGGCTTCTGGTCGGTAAGCTCCCAACGGTAGACCGCTTCCGGGCGCTTTACGTACGAAAACAAGTCCGCTGGCGCCGGCAGGACCAGGCCGGCCAGCAAAAACAGTGCGAATGAGCCTGCCCAACGATACCTCGATTTGACCACCGTTCTCACTCCTTTAACTAATCTGTGCGAGCAGTTCCTGTGCCTTTGCAGCAAGATGCTCCGCCACCGTCTGGATGCGTTCCTGTGCACGCTCGGGCGTTACGTCCTCCGCCGTCCAGTCACCCCACATCCACTGCGTGGCGGACATATGTCTCGCCACATGGTCGGCCATATCACCTGTCAGCCCCAATTGATACGGCGCCGGATCGAGACCCTCGTAGCGAGGGAGAGTAGTTTCATTGGGTGCAAAACGGGACATGTCGACATTGCCGGGGCCGGTGCCCATACATTCTAACGTCTCATCCAACTGCGCGTGTCCTCCAAGCGCAAGTTCTTTCGGGAGGAAGTCGTGCTCATTGAGCGTGGCGATGTGCATCTTGCCGGCGCGGGAGTGCCGTTCGGCGGCGGCGTTGAAAACATAATCCTGGCTGGGCCCTCCGTGCCCCAAAAACGTTATGCAAATGCGAAACCCGACCTTCTCCAATTCGCGGTATAGCTCCGTTACGACGTCTTCCACCACGCGGGGGCTGAAAACGATGGAACCGCGATACGCCGAATAGCCGGGTGAGGCAATCCAGAAGGGCGGCAGGACGATTCCTCCGCCAAGTTGTGCAGCCTGGGTGCAGATGACATGCCCCCGCAGCATATCGCACCCGAGGACGATATGCTCGCCATGCCACTCAAGCGAGCCGGCAGGAAGATATACCAGGGGAGTATGCTTGATTGCCGCATCCAGTTCAGAGCAATAGAATGATTCGTACGTGAACTTCGCCATGCTATATCCCCCAGACGTTTCCGTATCCGATTTTGCAGATTATCGAAGGGTTGGTTCGCCGCCCCGAGGCTCAATACCTTGGGCCATGAAGGGCAATACGCCGGAGTTGGAGAAAACAACATTATATGGATGTTCCTGAGCCAAGATAATCTCTCTATAACGGGGTGAACAGTTTGGGCCAGTTAGCGCAACGCATGAGCCGTTTGGGCACCGAGACCGCGTTCGAGGTGCTTGTAAAAGCCCGAGCCCTTGAGGCGCAAGGGCGTGATGTGATTCATCTGGAGATCGGTGAGCCTGATTTCGAGACACCCGAGAACATCAAGGAGGCTGCGGTCAAGGCCCTCCGCGACGGACAGACCCACTACGGCCCATCGGCGGGCCTCCCTATCCTGCGGGAGGCCATAGCGGAAAACATCTCCGCCGACCGCGGGTTCCCGGTTGACCCTGACGAAGTTGTGGTCACACCAGGCGCCAAGCCGATCATGTTCTTTGGGATTCTCGCCTGCGTTGACGAGGGTGATGAGGTAATCTACCCCGACCCGGGTTTTCCCATTTACGAGTCGCTGATTAATTTCGTCGGCGCGAAGGCCGTCCCGTCCCCGCTGCGTGAGGAGAACGAGTTCCGGCTGGACGTTGGTGAGCTTAAAAGCCTCGTGACGGACAAAACGAAGATGATAATAATCAATTCCCCACACAATCCCACTGGTAGCGCATTGACGCTTACGGACCTGGAGGGCATTGCTGAGGTCGCGGTCAAGAACGACATCATTGTTATGACCGACGAGCCATACTGCAAGATGCAATACGAGGGGCAGCACCATAGCATTATGGCGCTCGACGGAATGAAGGAGCGCACGATACTGATTGACGGCTTCTCCAAGACTTACGCGATGACCGGATGGCGGCTTGGTTACGGCATCATGAACAAGGAGCTTGCAGCTCAGGTTGCCAAACTCCAGACGAACTCAAATTCCTGCACGAATTCGTTCATCCAGTTCGCCGGGGTTGAGGCGCTCCGCGGGCCGCAGGACGAGTCCCAGAAGATGATTGCGGAGTTCAAGAGGCGTAGAGACATCATCATACCCCTTCTCAACGACTTGCCCGGCGTCACCTGCATTATGCCCAAGGGGGCATTCTACGCATTCCCGAACGTCAGAAGCTTTAAGACAAATTGCCGCGATCTGGCCGATAGAATCCTTTATGATGGCAACGTAGCGGCCCTTTCGGGCACGGCCTTCGGCAGATACGGTGAGGGGTATCTGCGGTTTTCGTGCGCCAACAGCATCGAGAACATCGAGGAAGCAATCCGGCGCATCCGGCCGGTGTTGGAAGAAGCTGAGTAGCTCCCCTACGCCTCCTGAGCCGGAGAGACCAGGGGGCCTGTAAGACGGACGAGGTGGAATGTGTGTGACAGTTGCGGCGCGTACATCCCACGATGGCGGCATCAGGCTCACGGACCTTCTGGTCTTTGTCGCCGTCGTGGCGTTTATCGGCGTGTTGGTGGTACCTCGAATCCTGCAAAGCAACGTCCGCTCTCGTCAGGAGCAGGCCGCGCGGGATATTGAGGCGCTTTCTGAAGCTTTGGACAAGTACCGTATTGACAACGGCCGCTACCCGACCACCAAGCAGGGGCTGGCGGCGCTGCGAACCGAGCCGACGGTCCCACCGCCGCCGAGGCACTGGGACGGCCCATACCTCAGTCGGCCCGTTCCCGCCGACCCGTGGGGAAACGGTTACGTATACAGATGCCCGGGCGTACATAATCCCAACCGTTTCGACCTGGTTAGCCTCGGCGCGGACGGGATGAAGGGTGGGTCCGGGGAGGCGGCGGATATCGCGAACTGGTGAGAAAGCTGTGTCTTCGGGACCGCCGAGGCGTTGTTTTTGCCAAATGTACGGCGCCTTGACAAGGTGCACAGACCCTCGTATACTGCCCACAGGTTAAGTGGGAAAGCAGCTTGCTCGAGGTTGGGGAGCGCCATGACGGGCGATGCGCAGCCTGACCTTCCACCGCTTCTGCGAGGAGCCTTTCGCTCCGCCCGCGCGGCTCGTGTGTTGCTGGAACAGAATTTGCCGACTGATGCAGCGGCACGGGCCTTTCAGGCGATGTACCTTGCCGCGTGTGCACTTTTAGACGACGCCAACGAGCCTCGCACAGCGGACCAGGCTGCCACTATCTCCCGCTTTGGTTTCCGCTTCGTCAAAATTGGCGGAATGGACTTACGACATTATCAATCTCTGCGGCG
>JALGUK010000331.1:3264-4448 GCA_029820875.1 Candidatus Zipacnadia bacterium | reverse complement strand
AAGCTGTCGTATCTGCTTCTCGACGGCGGCAAGGCTTCAATCGTGTGCAACGAAAAGCTCCGGGGCAAGACATGCCTCGAGGCCGAGGGGATAATCCGCGAGCAAATCGGCGACGACGACGTCAAAATCACAATAGTCGGTCCTGCAGGCGAAAACGGCGTCGTCTTCGCCGGCCTTATCAGCGACCTGGGCCGCAACGCCGGTCGCTGCGGCGCGGGAGCGGTTCTTGGCAGCAAGAACATCAAGGCAATCGCGGTGCGGGGAGCCAAGGACCTGCCCGTCGCAGACATCGAGCGGCTGCAGCGATTGGCGGAGGAGTCGTTTGCGAAGCTCAGGTCTCACGAGCTGTTCGAGTTCTGGCAGCAGCAGGGTCTGATGTCCGTTATTGATTATGTAAACAGCGCAGGCGTCATCCCTACTTACAACTTCCGCGATGGCCAGTTCGACCGCGCCGACCGCATCAACGGTTTCGTGATGGAGCATCGGTTTAAGATCGGCGACGCCAACTGTTACGCGTGCCCGATGTGCTGCTCGAACGTCTGCCTTGTCAAGGACGGCAGGTACGCCGGCACCGTAGCCGAGGGGCCTGAGTACGAGACCGCCTGCATGTACGGCTCAAACCTCGGCGTGGACGACTTCGCCTTCATCCTGCGCGCAAACCAGCTTTGCGACCAGCTCGGAGTGGACACAATCTCATCTGCGAACCTTATCGGGGTGGTCATCGAGGGTTATGAGAGCGGCCTGCTGTCCCTTGATGATATTGACGGCGAACCGGTGACATGGGGCGACCAGGACGGCATAGCCCGGCTGATTGAGAAAATCGCGCACCGCCAAGGCATCGGCGATATCCTCGCCGGCGGCTCCCGGCGGGTGCTGGAGGTCTTTCCGCAGCTTGCGCCGATTCTCTCGCAGGTGAAGGGACTTGAGCAATCGGCTTACGATTGCCGGGTGGCGATTTCGATGGCACTCGGCTACGGCACCTCCGACATCGGCGCCCACCATGCACGCGCCTGGCCCCTCGCCAAGGAGCTTGAGATGGGGTCAAATTGGGGGTTGGAGGAGAAGGCGGAGCTTGTGATTTACCATCAGACGGTCCGGCCCCTTTTTGACATGCTGGGCGTTTGCCGCCTGCCGTGGATCGAACTCGGCTTCGACGAGACGCTCTACGCCCAGTTCTATTCCGC
>JALGUK010000331.1:359-3237 GCA_029820875.1 Candidatus Zipacnadia bacterium | reverse complement strand
GCCGACGACTACCCGCCCGAGCGCGCGTTCGAGATGCCCATCCGCACCGGCCCGCAGGCTGGGAAGGTTCTCTCCCGCGAGGAGTACGACAAACTGCTTGACATCTATTACGCCAAGCGGGGATGGGATAGCGAAGGCCAGCCCCAAAAACTTCAGGATGACACTGCAGCCGCCTCGGCTGCGGCGAAAGGATGAGCGCACAGTCATGAGTCCCGCAAAGCAATCCAAGTCCATCCGCTGCGCCATAGTAGGTTATGGCGGCTCCTTCAATATGGGCAAACACCACCTTGACCAGATCGCCGCCACTCCCGGCCTCGCAGGCGTCGCCGTGTGTGACATTGATCCGGCACGGACCAAGCAGGCGAAGGAGGACTTCCCGCAATTTGAGGTCTTCAACGACCTCAAGAAGATGATCGAATGGGGCGAATTCGATCTCGCGGTCATCATCACCCCCCACAACACGCACGCGAAGCTCGCAATCCAGTGCAGCGAGGCCGGAAAGCACGTCATCGTTGAAAAGCCGATGTGCATCACTGTCAAAGAGGCCACGGCGATGATTGAGGCGGCCCGTAAGTCCAAGAAGATGCTCTCGGTCTACCACAACCGCCGCTGGGATGGCGATTTCCTGGCGATAAAGGAGGTCATCGGTAAGGGGCTTATTGGTGACGTTTTTCGCGTGGAGGCCTGCAGCGTAGGCTATCATCCTCCCCGCGACTGGTGGCGCGACGACAAGAAGATTTCCGGCGGCGCGATGTACGACTGGGGCGCGCACTTCATTGACTGGATATTGAATATCCTGCCGGAGAAGATAGTCAACGTTACCGGTTTCGCTCAAAAGCGGGTATGGCACCAGATGACCAACGAGGACGAGACGGAGGCGATTATTCGCTTCGAGAGCGGCGCCGTGGCAAACCTGCAGCTTTCGAGCATCGCCCGCATAGGCAAGCCCAAGTGGCGGATTCTCGGGACCAAGGGCGGTATCCTCAGCGACAGCGACGTCCTCCAGGTACACACCGAGGTGAAAGGTTTTCCCGCAGTCGCGAACGTCCAACACAAGGAAAGGCCCTGGGGCGCCTACTATCGTAACATCGCCGACCATCTGCTCCACGGAAAGGCGCTGGCGGTGACTCCTGAGTCGGCGCGGCGCGTCATCGCGGTAATCGAATGCGCAGAAAAGTCCTGGAAGAGCGGGAAGGCGGTGGCGGTGCCGTACGAGTGAAGCGCACCTAATAGTTTCAGTATGCGGGTCACCTGCCCTGGCCGGTGGCAATCTACTACCTCCCTGCCGAAGAGGTTGACAGGGGTTCGGAAGTCGGTTATACTTCCCCTGTACTCGGGGCGGCTGCCCGGAGTGCTTTCTTTTCTTGCCGACTGACACCCATCTGCGACAGCACGCCCTATCGGCGCGATTGCCAGGGGTGCAGTTGGTAGTCAGAGGGTTGGCTGCATTTAGAATGCCGTTGCAACGTATCTCGAGGGAATGGTATTGACGGGGTATGTAGTGCCCGAGGGGAACAGCGATGGGGCCGAACACCCAAAAGACAAATCTTTGCTCAACCGACCCAGAGCAGTTCGGCAGTCTCCGCCAGTTGACATGCGAGTTACTGAAATCCCACGGCGTGCGTGCAAGAAAGCGCCTGGGACAGAACTTTCTCGTGGACGATTCCGCCGTAGAAGCCATAATCAAGGCGGCTGCAATTGAGCCGACCGATCGCGTGCTGGAAATCGGGGCGGGCCTGGGTGCATTGACGGTTCCCCTGGCAATGGCGGCCGAGGCGGTAACAGCCGTTGAACTCGATGAGCGCCTGACAAAAATTCTGGTGGAGCGCACGCGGCTATGCACGAATATTCAAATCGTACGCGGCGATTTCCTCGAAATCCCGCTCGATGATCTCGTCCCGGCCGGGAGCGCAACGCGATGGAAAGTGGTGGCTAATCTCCCGTACTACGTTACGTCGCCGATTCTGGAGAGGCTTTACGCCTACCATGATCGTTTCGACCGATTCGTGGTGACTGTTCAGCAGGAGGTCGCCGACCGGATGACGGCGGCCCCGGGGACAAGCGAGTACGGGTCATTCACGGTCTTCACGCAATATCATACCGACGTGAAGGCGGTGCGGACGCTTCCGCCGGAGGCATTCCTGCCCCGGCCGAAGGTGTCATCCACTATTCTATGTATGTTGGTTCGGCGCAGGCCGCCTGTAGGAGTGCCTGATGCAGACCTCCTCTTTCGGGTGGTTCGTGCAAGCTTCTCACATCGTCGCAAGAACCTTGTAAACTCGATTGCAGCGTTCAACGGGTTAAACCTGGACAAGTCGCAACTACAAAGAGCTATTCTGGCGGCCGGTTTGTCTCCCCAATCGCGCGGCGAGACGCTGTCCCTGGAGGACTTCGCCCGCCTGACCCGGGAGTTAGCGCGACGAAGCGGTGGCATATAGCGTTGGGTACCATTTACTTGCAGGCTCATGCCAAGGTTAACCTTTTCCTGCGCATAGTCGGGTCCCGGCCGGACGGATACCACGACATCGAGTCCGTGGTCGTCCCCCTCGAACTGCATGATCGCGTGCGGATTGCTCCCGGTGAGGAGTCGCTGACCGTAGAGGCGGACTCGGCTGAGGTGCCGGATGGGCCGGGAAATCTCTGCCATCGTGCGGCGCTTGCTTACCAGAAGGCGACAGGCCGGGCATCTGCGGTGGCAATCAGGGTGCTGAAGAGTATCCCGCTGGCAGCCGGCATGGGCGGAGGAAGCGCCGATGCGGCGGCGACCCTCGTGGGACTGAATGAAATTCACGGGCGGCCGCTCCCGCTCGATGAGCTGACGGCTCTGGCTGCGGACATCGGTGCGGACGTCCCTCTGTTCCTGGCGGACGGGCCGGCA
>JALGUK010000331.1:0-328 GCA_029820875.1 Candidatus Zipacnadia bacterium | reverse complement strand
CGCGTTACCGTTCTTCAACAGGGTTGTCCGCTCGATTTGGTGCTGGCCAAACCCTCGTTCGGCATGGACACTGCCGAGGCGTACCGCCTGGCCGACGAGTATTGGCAACGCTGCCCGTTCCCGGTGAGCGACATCATCTCGGCATTGCAGGACGGGGACGTGCAGCGGGTGGCGTTCGCCCTTTACAACGAATTCTGGGAACCTGTGTCGGCCTGCCATCCTGAGCTTAAGAGAATCCGCTCAGCATTACTCGCAGCCGGAGCACTCGGTGCCTCCCTTACGGGAAGCGGCACCTGCGTTTTCGGAGTTTTCCCGGACTCGGAGGCGG
>JALGUK010000330.1 GCA_029820875.1 Candidatus Zipacnadia bacterium | reverse complement strand
GGTCAAACCGTGGTCCAGACCCTACGGCCTGCAGTGGTTGAGGCTGAGGCCGACGGGTTCCTGACCGTCACCGAGGTCAAGATCGGCGATCGCATTCAACTTGCAGAAAACCTCGCCGCGGTTGTGCTGCCATCAAGCCACTGGACCGCCCCGACCCCCGTCTACTTCCTTCTCGAGTTCCACGGCCGCGAGATTCTCTACGCCGTCGATTCGAGCGTCTTCATGCCGGAGATGATTGAGTACCTGAAGGGGCGGCACCTTGATGCAGTGATTACGGATTGCACCTTCCTCGAGCAAGATGTGGACCCCAAGAAGTCCGGGCACATGAACTACAGGATGGTCTGCGAACAGATGGCCAAGCTGCGGGCGCTGGGAATCGCAGACGCCTCAACCCCTTGCTACATCACCCACATGGCGCTACGCACAACCGCCGACTACAAGCGATTCTCTCCAGGTGCACGCCGCCTGGGCCTGCGAATGGCCTACGACGGCATGTCCATCTATGTTCCCCGATAGCGCCTTGACGCTCTGTCGGCGGGGCCGTATAATCAACTGCCGTCTCTCGAACCCTAAACGAGGTGTGACTTTTGTCTCTGATTCTTGTGACCGGTGCCGGGGGCTTTATCGGCTCGCATCTTGTGGATAGACTGCTGGCGGATGGCTACGACGTTGTAGGACTTGACAACTTCGATAACTTCTACGACCCCGCAATAAAACGCCGTAACCTGCGTAACGCTCTCAACAACAAGCACTTCCGTCTGATGGAGGGCGATATCCGAGATACTGAAACCATTCAACACGCCGGCGAGGGGAGCGATGCCGTCGTACACCTTGCGGCGCGAGCCGGAGTACGCCCATCTATCCGCGACCCTCTATTGTATGAGGACGTCAATATCCGCGGAACGCTCAACATATTGGACATGTGCCGAAAAAATGGCGTTTCTCGCTTGCTCTTCGGCTCGTCGTCGTCGGTCTATGGCATAAACTCAAAGGTACCGTTCGCTGAAGACGACCCTGTAGGATGCCCCATCTCCCCCTACGCCGCGTCGAAACGTGCAGCGGAGCTTATGTGCTTTACCTACCACCACTTATACGGATTCTCCATCACGTGTCTCCGATTTTTCACCGTATATGGTCCGCGGCAGCGCCCCGAGATGGCGATTCATAAGTTTACGCGTTGTATTGACCAGGGGCGGGAGATTACGCTCTTCGGCGACGGTACATCGGCCCGCGATTACACATACGTGGATGACATCATTGACGGCGTAGTGGCGGCATTGGACCAGCCGGCGGGGTTCGAAATAATCAACCTCGGCGGCTCCCAGACCACGAGGCTTCGGGAGCTGGTATCGCTAATCGAAGATGCTCTCGGCAAAAAGGCCGATATCAAGTGGCTGCCAGACCAGCCCGGCGACGTTCCGATTACTTATGCGGACATCTCCAAGGCGAAGCGACTGCTCGGGTACTCTCCAAAGGTTCCGGTGACGGAGGGCATACCGAGGTTCGTGGAGTGGTACAAGAAACAGGCACGCTGACCCCCCCTGCAACAAGCCAGCCTGGACAAACCGCGGGCACCATCTAAAAGGCGTCAGCTTACCGTTGCAAGCGCCTGCTCCAGGTCCGCAATAATATCATCAACGTCCTCCAGACCAACTGCCAGTCGGATGAGGCTGTCCGTAATCCCAGCCGCCTGCCGGTCTTCGGGGGAGAATTGGCGATGCGTGGTCGACGCGGGATGGGAGACGAGAGTATGGGCATCCCCCAGACTTGCAGCGCGGATGCATAGTTCCAGGGAATTAATGAACCTCTTGCCAGCCTCCAAACCGCCTTTCACCTCGAACGCAACCATGCCCCCGAACTCTGAGAGCACATCTTTTGCGATACAGTGGTCAGGGTGCGACAGCAGCCCTGGATAGAAAACCTTTTCGACATTTCGGTGTTCTCCCAGCCATTGCGCAATCTGCATTGCACTCTCGCAGTGGCGGTCCATCCGCACCGCGAGCGTTTTTAGTCCGCGTAGAAGCAGCCACGCATTGAAGGGGCTGATGCAGCCACCAAGCTCATGGGCCATCCCGTGCATGCCGTCTATCTCAGCCTTCCGACCAGCGACGATGCCGGCGATGGTATCCCCGTGTCCACAAATATACTTTGTCGCACTGTGAACGACCAGGTCCGCCCCGAACTCTGCAGGACGGCACAGATACGGCGTCGCAAATGTGTTATCCACAAGCACCTTCACGTTGCGCTCGCGGGCGATTTCACAGAGAGCGCCAATGTCAGGGACTGTGAGAGTGGGATTCCCGATGGTCTCCACAAAAAGCAGTTTTGCAGGCCGCCGGAGGGCCGCTTCCACCTGTGAGAGGTCCCTGATGTCCACGAATTCAACCTGAATGCCCAGGCGTGGAAGTATCTGGGTCATCAGACCATACGAGCCGCCGTAGATAGCACGCGAGGATACAATTCGCTCTCCGCTGCCCGCCAGCCAGACGATGGCGGCGTGGATAGCAGCCATACCAGAGGCAAACGCGAGCGCCTCCTCACACGATTCCACGTCCGCAACCGTACGCTCGAGGGCAATAGTGGTCGGATTGGAGTAGCGTGTATAGACCAGGCCGTCCCGTTCACCTTGAATTACCTGAGCGAAGTGGTCGGCGCTCTTGAAGATGTAACTCGTGGACATGTGAAGCGGCGGGGCGATGGGGCTCTCGTCGGTTTTGGGTATGTATCCCTGGGAATGGATTGCACGGGTGGCAAATCCACGACTGCGGCGCGCTTGACCCGACATAAGCAACAGCTCCCGCTACGCCTTCGATTGCTGAGAGTGCGACGAGTTCGTTCCAGCGGATGACGGTGACGTTTGCCTAACGACGCTCAATTACGT
>JALGUK010000329.1 GCA_029820875.1 Candidatus Zipacnadia bacterium | reverse complement strand
CCAGGTCCCGGCTATGTGGAAAAAGAGGAGGTCGGAAACATCACGTTCGAGGAAGGCGATTCAGGCTCCGGGGTCGCCCAGGTCCATATAATGGGCCTCACCGAGGAAGAGACACAAAAGCTGAAGGATGAGCAATCAAGAATCTTGCTGGCGAGAGCAGATATAGGCAAGCTGGAGAAGGTTCTGCTCAACACGGTGGGAGACCATGCGGCCCATATTGATATGCGCCTCCGGAGGGGCAAAGAGAATACGTGGCAGGGTTCATCGGAAAAATCTCCGGACTCTCCAAGCTCAAGGAGCTGGCAGCAGGGAAACGGGTGTTACGCGCGCCATGGAAACAAGGGCGCATCGGCGAACCGGAAACCGAAGTCATTCGCGGGCCGCTTGGATGGATGGAAGCCGGTGGTCGGCGCATCGATCTTTTCGAGCCGGGATCACCAGGGGCGACATCGCAGAAATGGGGGGCCATTATCCGTATTGACCGATTCCGCTGGAAGATGTACCTCGCAGATGAACACGCGAAAAAGTTCCGCTTCGAGGGCGGACGGGTGTTTGACGGAAACTACTTGTTTTCCTATGTGCCGATCGACGGCGAAAGGGTATGGATGATGAAGCGGCTTGCCGATGATGACCATGAGAAGCCAGTCAAGAAGCAAGAGCCGGGGTTCGAGCTTCGGATCTACAAGCGAGTCAAAACGAAGAGAATTGTCGGCGGCGTCGTCTACGAGCCGGATTCTGTTGATACCCAGGGCGACTACACCACAGCTGATGAGATCCAAGAGGCCATGTACAGGTTCATGGAAAAATATGCCAAGAACAAGGCGAGGATAAAAATCCAACATGAGGGAAAATCGTATGATTTCCCGATTCTTGAGTGTTTTCAGCCGGAGCACGACATCCAACGCGGCGGCAAGGTCGTGAAGGCTGGCTCATGGTGGCTGATGCTGAAGGTCACCGATCCGGATATCTGGAAGATGGTCGAGGACGGGCGTCTGAACGCCTTCAGCATGGGCGGCCACGCGCGGGCCTGAAAAGAAACACTTGACAAGGTATATTTGGTCGCATTAGATTGATAGATGAGCAACCGCGGGATACGCGGCTCGGAGGCAGGGCCGGATGCCTGATTCAAGGCGGGCCATGCCGGCGCCTGGCGTTCGAGGCCACGTTATGCCACGCCGGGCGTCAATTAGGCGCGTTCCCGCGATTCAAGGGGATCCCGCCAAAGACGCCATCGCTCAATCTGAACGTTTGAGGAGGACGCGCGATGGCACGCAAACTCAAGGACCTCGATATCGAAGAGATCAGTCTGGTAGATGCCGGAGCGGTCCGGAAGACGTTCTACATCAAAAAGCAGAGGAGGTCGCTAATGGACCTAATAGAAATCCTGAAGGACATGCTGGGTCCGGACACCGAGCTGAGCGACGATGAGGTCAAGAAAGCCAAGGAACTCACCGAAGACGCCGCAAAAGCGATCGCCGGGGCACTGAAAATCCTTAACAAATATAAGGACGACATGCCCGATGATGTTTTGGGCGCGATCAAGACACTTGCGAAATACGCAAGCTATGGCTACCCGGCAAAGAAGAGCGCGGATGAAGTCGATTTCGTGGCCGAGCTGACCGATGTCGAGAAGGCTGGAGCCCGGCTTAGCAAGGCGACGATCGAAGAGCTGAAGAAGGCGATCGAAATTCTCCGCGGGATCATAGGTGAGCGTGAGGAGAACCTGAAGAAGGGCGCATCGATCGACCTCAACAAGCTCCCGCCCGAGCTGAAGGCACGTCTCGAACGCTTACAGCGGTGGGAAGAGGACCAGATCCGAAAGCAGAAGGAAGCCGAGGAGCGCGAACGCGAAGAGCTGAAGAAAAAGATCCAGGAGCTTACGGACACCGTGAAGAAACTTGCCCGCGGCGAGCCCGTGAGCAAACAGCTCGATGATGACGATGATGACGATCAGGGCTCCGACGACGAAAAGCCGCTGACGAAGGCTGAGCTGGCAAAACTCTCAACTGCCGAACTGCGGAAGCTGGCGGATAAGGGGGTCGTCGACCTCTGGCCGTCGCTTACGTTTGAGCGGCTCGTCGGAGCCGGAGAAGGCAAGGAGAATTGACGATGTTGGGAAGCAAAGACATCTTAAAACGAAAATTCGGGATCAAGAAAGCCTACAACCTGATCTCGATGCCGGAGATCCAGCTTCAGGCCAAGGAAGCCGAACAGTTCATCGAGTACATGTGGGACGAGTCCGTCATGAAGAACTACGCTCGCAAGATCGTCATGGACCGACCGCAGGAGGAGATCCGAGGCATTGGATTCGGCGAGGGTCGCTTCCTTGTACCGGCAAACCAGTTCAACGAGTCGAAGTACAAGAAACAATGGGCGCAGAACAGAATCAGGCTATCCACGGTCGAGCTCTTGGGGGCATTCCCGATCTATGACAAGGATGTTGAGGATTTGAAGCACATCGAAAATGAGGCTTCGTTCAAAAACAAACTCATGTCGATGGTCGCGAAGAAGATCGCCAATGAGCTGGAAGAGATCGGCTACATGGGTGATACTCACGGGCTCAACGGTTTTGCTCCCGACGATGCCCGAAGCACCGTTGATGGATGGCGGTACATCATCAACCACAGCGCCCAGGGCCAGGCGTACTACAACTCGGTCACAGGATCCGCCCACATCAAGGAGGCTTGCGTCTGCCAGAGCCCCGCCCTACAACTGGGAATTCAAGTACCACAAGATGCTGAAGAACATGCCTGCGAAATATAAGACTGCGAATGGCCTGGCCAACATGGTGTTCCTCAACTCCGACCTCGTGACCCAGGACTATCTGGGCGCGCTAAGCGCCAGGGCCACAGCACTCGGCGATGCAATCTTCACAGGCAAGGTTCCGCCCAGCTACGGTAAAGTCCCCATTGTTGATGTTCCGCTCATGCCGACGAACCTCGGCCAGGACGGCGACGGGACCTATGGTCTCATCGGAGGCGGGGATTACACAGACGTGCTTCTGACCGTGAAGAACAATCTCATCATCGGGTTGCAGAGAGACATCAGGATCGAGCCGTGGCGTTATCCGCCCGACCGCGCCTGGTACTTCTTCTACAGCATCCGGGTGGCATTCGCGGTGGAGAACGTCGATGCGGTCGTGTTCCTGCGGTGCCTGGAGCATGAGTGCTGAGATGCTGGCAAGGGCGATAAACTACGGGCGGTCCAGGGCGTTTCCGACATGCCTAGGTAACTTCTTTCTCCCGTACAACACACCGATCGACATCCCGGACGCACGGGCGGCCAGGGAGCTGCAGGCGTTCCCGCTGGTGCATGTCGTGGTATCGCCCGTTCGTTCTTCCTGACGAAGGAGGAGCTGATCAAAAAACTGGAGGAAAGCCATGGAATATCCTCACGCAAACGTTGACACCCATAGCCCGGAGCTCTTCATCAGGGATATCGAGTTCCTGAACTGGCACATAAACCATGATAAATGGGGCTGGTTCAAATACTACACGATGCCCTACGCCCATCGGTTGGAGCTCGATTTCTGCTGCTTCGACTCCGACTGCTGGACCACAACCACGACAGAGCAGGGCAGCGGATCGGCTACCGAGACCTGCATCGACGCCGTGAACGGAGTGCTCCAGATCACAAACGCCGGGGCCGATAATGACCTTGATGAGCTGGTCTATGGCTGCGAGTGTTTCCAACTCGTGGACAAAATGCCGACTGGTGGTTCGGGCTCATCACGGGTAACTCGTTCTTCACCCCGCCAAACGATTACGTCGTTTTCTTCGGCGATGTCGCAACGGGCGGAGACAGCGTGTACTTCGCAAATGCCTTCAACGGAGCCGGAAACCAGGTCGATACTGGGATCGATCTCCCGGATGACACCTGGTACAGGTTCGGCTTCCATTGGGACGGCAATGGCACGATCCGTTGGTTCATCTTCACCGATGCCCAGGAGGGCGGCTACTGCGTCGCCACCGGGTCGGTGACAACCTACATCGTGCAGGACGAAGAGCTCAACGTCGGTTTCGGGATAAGGAACGCAGAGGCAGAT
Source organism: Candidatus Zipacnadia bacterium (assembly GCA_029820875.1). The sequence continues at coordinate 3,802 of JALGUK010000329.1, read as the reverse complement.
GCCCACAGCCTGGACATCGACTACCTCTACGTTGTGCAGAAGCGGGTGACCACCTGATTGGAGTGCGAGACTACAAACAGCCCGCCTCGCTGAGCAAGCCGGCGGGGCGGGCATCCCTGTACCGAAAGAATGGAGTCGTCTATGGGGAACTACATTAACCCGGGCGATGTTACGAGCTGGCCCAGCGGTTGCGACGCCACATGCCAGGCCGAGCAGATCGCGTTCGCCGAAGCGCTGGTTGAGAAGATCCTCGGGCGCCATTTCTATGTCAAGGATTTCGACCTGGAACTCAACGGCAACGGCAAAAACCGAATTACCCTTCCGCTTGAGGCTGACATCATCACCGTCGATCACGTCTACATTTGCGGTGTCGAGCTGGCCGAAACCTGGTACGCATTTGACGAAAACTCTGTCTACTTGAACCTGTGTGGAAGCGGCATCTTCCAAAGCGGAGCCGGAGTGCTGGTTCAGCTGATGGCTGGGGCGGCCGAAACCGAGGGGCTCTTTCCGCGGGGACACAATAACTGCCGATTCGTCGGTACCTACGGCGAGTCGACGCCCCAACCGATAAAGGATGCGATTATCTGGCTCGTTGACGCCATAAATGAAGAGACGTCGGCGACTACAGCTACTCGAAGGGGCTCGCGGGCTACTGGAAGGAAGGCGTGCTGACGGGGGTCGATAAGGTTGACGCCGTTCTGCGCCATTACATCAAGCAGAAAAAGCCCATTGTCATGGCGCCCTGATTGGGAGGTGGTCGGTGAGAGTACCGAAGGACGCGCTGTTCGCTGCGGACCGGTTGACCAACCGGAGGCTTCATGAGGTTCTTCCGGATGGATCATGGAAGGGCCGACCGTGCGTGATCGTTGGAGGTGGCCCGAGCCTCCGTGATTTCGATTTCAGCCTTTTGCGCGGGTGGCGGACGATTGGGATAAACCGGGCGTTTGAGCGCTTCGAGCCGACGATAATCTTTTCAATGGACACAAGGTTCCTTAACTGGCTTCAGGGCGGAAAATATGATCGGCTCCCGGATGGCCGCGGGGCATATGACAAGTTTCTCCGAGCCCGCTCCTACAAGGTCTGGTTGGCGACGTATACGCTCCGTCTGCCGGATAGTTTCTTTATCGTACCCGTGCTCCATAACTATCAGCACGGCCTCCGGGCATTCGGCACGTCGCTCCGCGAGGGGATCGGCCACGGGAATAACTCCGGCTACGCAGCGCTCAATCTGGCGGTCTGCCTTGGGGCCGACCCGATCTACCTTCTCGGATTCGACTGCAAACACAGCGACGGCCGGAGCCATTGGCATTCCGGTCACCCGCTCGTCCAACGCGAACAGACCGTCAAGAGCTTCGTCAAATACTTCGAGCGTGCGGCGATGCTGACTCGCCATCTGCCAAACCGGATCGTCAACTTGGGACCCGACAGCGCGCTCCGCTGCTGGCCTAAGGAGGACTGGAGAGAGGTGTTGCATTGAAGTGCGGTGTTGTTAAGGATAAAGTCTGGGGACGGACAATGCTCATCTTCCGGACGGCGAACGTTGAAGCACACTATCTGGAGATTAAAGCTGGCGGCTACTGCTCAAAACATCGGCACGTCAAAGGCAAGAGTAACCTCTTCCATGTTATTTCGGGGCGTCTGGTGGTTCGAGTCTGGGATGCTATGGGTGAGAAACTCATCGACAGCACCGTACTTGATCCCGGGCAGATTACGGTCGTTGCGCCGTTGCTCTGGCACCAGTTCGAGGCTGTCAAGCCGACACGCTGCTATGAGATTTACGAGACGAGGGTGGATCCCGAAGACATAGATCGCATGAATGAAGGGGGCATCAGGGGATGAGGGTGGCGATCTACTCCAGGACACCGATGGCAGGTGCACCGTGGGAGCTGTACAAGGCGCTCCGCCGCTACACCGACTTGGACGTTTCATTGGTGAATGATTTCGTCCGGTATGCCGACGGGCGCGTTTTCCCGCACCATCTGATCCTAAGCTCGCAGAACGGAACGGCACGGGCCGCGATGGAGCGCGCCGAGGTCTGGCATGTCAACAACTATCTGACTCAGAGGATCAGGCGTTTGCGGCACTCCCAGCGTGTACTGGCCCAATTCCACAGCCTTCCGCGCCTCGGAAACTGGCGCGACCTCATGCGATGGGCCGATACGAGCTACACGATCGACCAGCCCGGCCAATTGGCCGAGTACGGCATCCCGGGGCTCCCAAACATCATCGACCCCGATGAGCTCGTGCCGCAGCGCAGGCCGACGCGGGTCGCTATAGCATTCGCGCCGACGAACAGAATGCCTCCTGGTCGGCCCGACTCCAAGGGCTACCACCAGGTGAAGGCGATTCTTAGTCGTGTCGCGACAAAGCGTGCCGTCGACATCATCTGGATCGAGGGGCGGCCATACGAGGAGAATCTCCGGATGAAAGCGCGGGCCCACATCTTGATCGATGATGTCGTCACGGGAAACTGGCACCGTACGGCTCTTGAGGGTGCAAGCCTCGCCTGCGCTGTCGTATCGTCCTCACGCCGATCACCTTTCGTCTATGCGACGCTTTCCACCCTGGAGGAGCGACTCCTGTGGCTCATAGACAACCCGGCGGCCATGCGGGACTATCAGGAGCGGGCCCGCCTCTGGATGCTTCAGGAGCGCCACCCAATCGAGCTTACGAAAAAATACGTTGCCGCTTATCGGAGGGCGCTCAATGCACGTTAACGTGGTGATCCCGACCTTCGCAAGGCCAAAGCTCCTGGCGAAGACCGTCGCATCACTCCGGGCTCAAACATACCGCGACCTGAGTATCCACGTCATCGTCGACGGGAACTCGGATGTCCTGAACCAGGCGCGTGGGCTAGGGGTGGACGTTTACTATAACCGCCAGCGGGTTGACTGGGTTTGGTCAATGAATGAGGCTTTGGGCCGAATTCGAGAAGGGGCGGTTGTCTACGCGAGTGACGATCTGGAGTTCGATCTGCAGGCGGTCGAGATGGCGGTTAAGCGCCTCCGAGCCGAAGCACCAGATGGTGACGCCTTGGTTGCCATAACTCAGGATGTTCGAGGGTGTAGCTCGGCGTTCGGGATCCTCGGCCCGGCTTTCATCAAACGCTTTCCGCGCCGGGCCGTTTTCTGCCCGGACTACGTACACTACGGGTCGGATTTTGAGCTTGGTAAGTTCGCCCGGTCAATTGGCCGACTTTACACGTGTCCGGCCGCACGGGTCAAACACCACCGGCTGAAGGATGAGACCTATCGGATGGCGAAGCCCGTCGAAAGCAGAGACCGAATGTTCCTCAGAATGCGCCAGGAACGTGGTTTACTGTGGGGGGCATCGTTTGATCTTCTGAGCGAGAGGGGCAAAAGATGGGCTGGCTGAAATACATCATCATGCCGAAAAACGACGGGCAGCGATATTATGCGGTTCACTACAACTCGCATGATCGCCACGACGCCCAGCGGCGGACTTATCCGTTCACTCCGGTCTCATTTCACAACTGGACACAATTTGCAGCGCTCAGGGAGAGAATCCGCTACGACGCACGGGGCGAATTCATCCTGAATGCGCAGCGGCCGGGAGCCGCGGCGAAGCAGCGCCGGGCGTTCGTCCAGGCTGTTTTACGCCGGGAATACGGACCGATGCTTGACACCGCAATAACCGACCAGGCGGGATTCTGGAAGCGGGTCGGACAGTCTCTCGTGGCTGTCTGCGTACCGGGCGCAAGAAACGATATCCTCGACCGTGGCCAACTTCAGCTCTGGGCGTTCGGTATGTGTACGATATCGCCACGCCTGGAGATTGTCTT
>JALGUK010000328.1 GCA_029820875.1 Candidatus Zipacnadia bacterium | reverse complement strand
ACCATAGCTTTAACATTGGAGGGGTCCAGGTACGTGGATGTTTCCACCGCATTAATCCGACGAGAAGTCGGCGGGTGAGTCATGAAGAAAACGTCCAGGCCGGAGGACTTGCCGTGCTCCTCCTCAAGGCGTCGGAAGAACTCCGCGCCGCCCTCCGGGTCGTACCCGGTAGCGAACGCGTACTCCATACCGAACCGGTCGGCCTCGTACTCGTGCTTGCGGCTGTACCGCAGAAGCCCGAAGACGGCGAAGATGCCGGTGGCCTGCTTGAGGTCCGCGTACTTCTTGGTGTTCCAAACGTTGAAAAGAACAGTGAGCCAAAACCGCTTCTTAAGGTCACTCATTGCGTGCCTTGCAACAACGTGGCCCACCTCATGCCCCATTACAAAGGCGAGTTGGTCCTCGCGGTCGGCGAAGTCCATCAGCCCGCGGGTGAAATAAACATGCCCGTAAGGTGCGGCGAACGCATTGACCATGTCGGTATCGAGAAGCCTGAACTCATAAGGGATGGAGCGACGTTCGGAGACCTCCACCACCTGTCTGCCAAGGTCCGTCGTCCAGTCAGCCAGGAGGGGGTCTTCCACAACGCCGAACGTGCTCTCGATATTGCGTGCCGACTGGCGGCCGAGAGACTCCTCGATGTCGCTTTCGTGGCAGCCTGCGAGGGCGAAAAGCAATGCCAGCAGCACAGCCGCAGCCGTCACATGCCATAAATGGCCCTTTGCAACCCCTCTTTGTCTCATCATCTCGTCCTCCCTGCCCCGCTTGAATACCAGGACAGCAGCATACCGCCATATTGGGCTTATTGCTTAGCGCCACATCCCGATTAACCAGACGGACTATGGGCCATGCCGGTTCATTGTTCGGAGCGGATTGCGGAATCAGCGTCCAGAGGTGCCGTAGGTGCGTGCGTTGTCCAGGGCGACTCCAGCCGGCACCGCCAGCATCTGCAGAATCCTCAAGTCTTCCTCATCGAAGTTGTCCGCGTGGGTGCAATCGCTTACGTTAATCACGCCGATTACGTGGCCGCGAGCACGAATCGGCACGCTCAGGGCGGCCGTCATCTCCTCACGCGGGCGCGGGGAGCGGCTCAACAGGTCACGTACCCCTTTGAGCATTATGCGCGGCTTGTTCTCCTGTGCCACCCATCCGGAGATGCCCTCGCCCATGGGCACCTTCGTCTCCGCAACGATTTCCTCACTCAAACCCCGTGCCTTTGCTATCGTTAGGTACTCCCTGGTCTCGTTCAGCAACATCACACTGCCCTTGCGGGCGCCGGCCTGCATGATGGCCGTCTCCAGCACCTGGTCCAGGAGGCGAGCCAGGTCCAGGGTTGCAGTCAGGGTTGCGCCGATGTCGTAAATCGCATCCAGCTCGGCGGTACGACGGCGCAGGTCACGTCCGTAGCGGAACAGCAGCGAGGTCGCCAGAGCCGTTCCCTTCAAGAGAGTGCCGAGGCGCTCGAGGTCAGCCTCATCCACAGTCACACTTGCCTCGAGTCTCTCCCTAACAGCGGAGGCGTCCACCCCGAGGGCGGTGGCCAACGTATCGGCGTCCCCTTCGGCGAATTCATCTGTTTGCCCTTTTTTCACCACAGGCCCGGCAGTCAAGACGCCTAAGTATCGCTCCTCGTCTGTGACAGGGCACAGCAACAATGTGGCCCCCGCTCCGAGGGGCGCCTGCCATTCCTGCGGTTGCTGCTCTTCCAACCCTTTGATATGCTCAGCGATGATGCCTGGGATATCGGCAGCTTCGGCGGGCCATACCATCTCCGCTAAGCTCCCATCCAACCCGGCGGCGGCAATGCGTACATACGAACGGTCCAGAAGCACGAGAGGAACGCCTGTGGCGTTGTGGATGCTTCGAATCAGCAACTCCAGATCACCCGGCTGGACGGCATCGGTCAAGGTCTGGACGGCCTCAGAGATCCGGCGCTTGATAGGCGACATCGCCTCTTGCCCCCTCCACAGTGTGGAAGTGATGCTCGAGCGATGCGGCTGCAATTTCGATTCCCATTACTGTCATGCTACACCCAAAAACTATATGTGTCAATGCCCAGGCCGATTCCAATAATGGTCCAGAAACTCCCGATGATGTACTCGCCGAGAATCAGTCCGAGCGCGAACGGAATGACCGATTGGAATAGCTTGTATCCTCCGTACCGCAGGACGAGCAGTTTTATCGCCCACGCAATCAGCAGACACGCCCACAGGCAGTTCATCGCCCAACTGCTGGATATCGCATACCCTACCGGGTGAAAAGGCCACCAGATGAAACGCATTCTGAGCGTCATCAGTGTCAGCACGAAGATCAGCGAAACACTCTGGGCCGCTATCGCATGCCAGTCGGTGCCCTCCGGGTTCTGCAGCCAGTTCTGGATATGAACGAACGGCTCTCTGCCGAAGGCACCCCGGGCCACAAAGCTCATTTCGGTGTCCATTCCGTAGCGGTAGTAGCAGTGGTACTGCGCCCAGAAAGCCGCCAGCGCGCCGATGAAGGCTGCCACCATAAGCGCGACGGCGAGCGGCCTTGTGCGCATATTCGTCATTTGAGCCATCTTGAATCCTTCGAGCTGATGCGGCATGGGGTGAGAGCGATACGCTCGATTGAACCACCATGTGAGTCCCAGAACCGTAATGTTGCGTGGCCCCAGTGGCGATGCCCTGGTGCCGAACCAGTTGATTATCGCCTGGTCCGGCCCGCCGTAATGCAGGTCGTGAACCGGTGCGCCAAGCTCCGCCCGGATGCGCGTGATGGATATGGCCAACAGGATATCGGGACAATCCACCACGACAGACCCATCTTGGTGAAAAAGAACATCAAGAAAGCAGCCCCGCCCAAAAGTCCGTAAGAGGCCATGCGGTAGCTCATGGGCTCCATGCGGTCCTCTGTGGTCCGCCGGCCGAAGATAAGCCCCGATGCGAGGTTGCGTAAGTGCTCGCGGCTCACCCACAACGCGAAGACTCCCAAGGCCAGGTAGGCGGCCGAAGCTTGTTCATTGACGTAGGCGGCCGAAGCTTGTTCATTGACGAACGGGAACCGCGGGATTTGATTCCACCCGAACAGCGCCGAAAGCAGGACCTCCAGCCTCCAGAAAAGATAGAAAAACCAACACGAGAACAGAAGATCCGTGGGCAGCAACAGGCCCAGCCCCACGGCGAACGGATAAAAGCCGATCCGCGTGTCGCCGAGCGCCCCCCAAGGTCGGCCTACAAACACGCTCCTCATGTAAGGATCAAAGTGAACCACCCTCACTTTAATCAGTGGCACGGCCGGCCAGAACTGATGCAGACCGTTGAGGATGTCTATTCCCCCGGCGATAGCAAAGCCCGCCCACATCATCTTGTTCTTGAAGAGCGGATGCCCGGGCCGGGTCATCTCAAGGGGTAGGTGAGTTATCGGGTAGGTAAGCTTCTCTCGCTCCATCCAGCGCTTGCGGAAGAGCGCATTGATGCACAGCATCATCAGCAATAGAACTGTTATGAAAGCGGTCCAATTCAATATGCGCGGCAGCCACACCGCCAGGTACTGCATGCGGTACAGACTGTCACCGCCCTCGTAAAGCCCGGTGATGACTTTCTTATCACCGAAGTACAGCCACCCGGGGATGTACCGGAAGAAGAGGTCCTCCCACTTGTTCTCCGCCGTTGCATACCATGCCCAGTGACTCATCTGCGGTGCCAGGACCTGAATCATGTCGTGCCCACAGAGCGCGGAGCTGATGTTGAGCATTATATAGACGACCAGGAGTTCAGAGCGGTCAAGAGTCAGGTGGCGGGAGATACGGCGCAAGGCCGAATTCAGCAGCATGAGGCACAGCAGGATGAAGATACAGTTGAAGAACAATGAGACGGTCGTGGGATGGCCCTGATACCGTACAATGGCCATTTGCGTAATCCAATAGGCGTTAAGGGGCATCAACACGACGGCCAGGAGCACAGAGCGCACCGTCACGCCGCGCAGGGCAGGCTGATGCGCTTGGTGTTCCATGAATAGACCGTCTCCTTTGAGCGGGGAACCTGTGAATATCAAGACCGGCGGTCTATGCCATTCATTTCCCCGCAATACCGTTGCTCCCCTCCTAAACGCGGCTTATCAAGCTCGAAGGTTCACTGATGCTGCCTCCCGAACTCTGCATACGACAGGCTATTGTATTCATCCGGGAGGCGACTGCTTTTTGCCTACGCGCCGCCAGTTTCTGAAAACCGCTGCCTTGGCCGCCGGCGGTCTCGCAATCGGGCCATCTGTGCCGAGGGCTGAGGAGCAAGCTCATAAGAGGGGAAACAATATGCTTATCGGCGTGTTCAACGACCACCTCGATTGGATGTGGAGCTATGGGAACTGGGGCAACCCGGGTACACGATACTACCTGCAGCGATACCAGCAGGCTGGTCTGAAGCGTTGCTACCTGCGAACCCACGACGGCAGCCTCGCCCAGTACCCGAGCAAATGGACAACGCCCTATCGAGGAATCATAGATGTCCAAGGCAAAGATCCGCTCGGCCGCGGCCGCGAGTGGTATTCCCGGCGTGGGCAGGGCTTCGATTGCACCGTCTTCGACCCGCTCAAGTCAGCCTGCGAGCAGGCGGCGGAGTTCGGCGTGGAGATGTGGTTCTACACGACGCCCCTCCTCGACTGCGACACAGGCAACGGCTGGAAGTGCGAGTTCGCCAAGGCGCACCCCGAGTGGTATCGTGTGTTCCGTGACGGGACGGTCTCCGACACCAACATGAGCTGGGCCTTCCCGGAGGTTATGGAGTATAAGCTGGGTATCATCCGGGAGCTATTGGATTACGATGTCAAGGGGATTCTCCTTGACCTTGTCCGCCAGCATTGTTTTAAGCCCGGCTCGCAGCTTCTCGATGAAAACGGCGTCTGCCGCGCGATGTATGAGGAGCCTATTGTGTCCGCATTCAAGGAGAAGACCGGCCGTAATCCCTTCGAGATTCCCAACGAGGACGAGGAATGGATGCGCTTCCGCGCCGACGTCAACACCGACTATGTCCGCCGCGTGAGGCGGCTAATCAACCAGGTGAAGCCGGACGTAAAGCTTGGCGTGATGGTCCGAGGAATCGGCCACGGCGGCGTCCACAAGGGCGATCCGTATCGCGAGTGCCTGCTGGACGTAACCGGCTGGGCCAAAGAGGGCCTGATTGACCTGCTTATGGGTGACCAGTGGGCCAGTCGTGCGCGGACCCCCGAGGAGGTGCGGCTCAACGTATCCCAGGTACAGGGAACAGACGTGCAGGTCGGCCTGGAGCTTTGCTGCTTCGAAGGGCGGGAGACGATGATGCCCAAAATCGAACGCGGCCTACCCGTGGCGCTTAATGCGGGTGCCTCGGAGGTCTCGTTCTATCAGTGCACCGTATTCGAGGACTGGACAGTAAACGGTGAGACGAACGCCTGGAAGGACCTTGGGAAAGTCATCGCATCGTATCAAGTGTAACAGCGACCGACGTCTCGCCCGCGCGGATAGACAGTGACGCCTGCCCCATCCGGCAAATACTGCGTCTGTTCCGAACGGCTCTGTCCTGAGCGAAGTCAAAAGGCTTAGAACAGCAACGATTCCCTTAGTACGTATGCGTCTGCGCCTGGGCCATCTGGAGCGCCTGCTCCAGGCGCTGGTAATTCTTGCGGAGCTGATTCAACTCCTTGGATGGACCGTCCGGGTC
>JALGUK010000327.1 GCA_029820875.1 Candidatus Zipacnadia bacterium | reverse complement strand
TCAGTCCAGTCCTGAACGCCGAACGTTTGGGGCTTCTCGCCCATCTCGCGCAGGTACTGCCGGAAGGCCCGCGCGGCGAACTCTCCGTAGCCGCCCTCGGGGCTGCCGCCGGTCGTCTCCCAGCCCAACCCGCCGGACTTGTTCAGCAGCAGGCCGTCGTAGCAATCCTTGAATAGCTCCGAGTCAATGGCGCGCACGCGGGGGTTCATCCACTCGTCACGGCTGTTGCCGCCCAGTATCTCTCCGTCCGGCCCTTGCTGCCACATCTTGCGGGATACGTCCTCGGTGGGCAGAACCGGCTGGCCGAAGGCCATCGGGTGCAGGCCGCGCCAGAAGGACAGCGCCTGACCGGGGGAAATATCCTTGGCCGGATTGTGGGGGACGATTGCATCCGCACTGGTGGGGAGAAAGTAGCTGCCTGCTCCCATCGTAGACTGCGAGCAGTTCATTGTGTGCACGATGTCGAGCGTGCCCGGGCAGCAAAGAATCTCGCGGCGCGCCGAAGCGCTCAGCGCCGCCTTTGGGGTGATGGCCGCCCAGACCTCCTCTACGCCCTTGGCTGCTGCCAGCGCGGCATTAAGCCCCTTCTTCACGGCTGCCTGAGCCGTCTCGATGTCCCCCTTCTCCAGGAACATGCGCGCCTTCGCAAGCGCCGCATCGGCCTCGTCGTAGCGGCTCGTGTATGGCTCCCTGCGCAGGTCGAACCGATACTTGGCGTAGCCGATGGGGAAGCACGCGGTCGCCCAGTAGCCGACCGCAGCGTCATAGCCGACCGGCACGACCTTGTCCATCCCCTGCCCTGAAAGAAGCAGCGCGAGCGCGCACAGCAGCTTATCCAGGCAGGGTGTTGTGCGGGCGTCGAAGCCGGGCGCAAGGAGATTCCCGTCATCGTCGTACTCGGCAGGTGGGGAGTGCCGCAGAGTCACGGCGACCACCTTGCCCCCGCCCCGCGCGCTGATTGCCACAAGGGGGACGGACGGCGAATCGAGCGCCAGCACCACACGGGTGTCCGGTGCGGCGATTGCGGGAGGTATCTGCTGGGTTATGCTCCATGCTTCATACGGGATTCCCAAAAGCGACGGGTGCCCGGGATTGCGCGCGAGGACCTTTGCGCCCGGATTTCCTCCGACGCCACCGGGCAGAATGGGGCAGAGGCTCTTAAGCGTTCGAGCGGCCTCCGGTGTCCATTCCAGTAGCAACCCGCCGCCGCCGTTGACATATTCGGCGAGCGCCGCGGCGTGTGCCGAGTTGAGCGTTCCGGAGACATCCGCATCAACGAATACAACCTGGTAGTCACCGAGTTTGTGCTCCTGCAGGTCCGCTGCCTCGCTGGCTCCGACACAGTAACGCTCTCCGCCTGCGCGTGCGTAGTCAACTGCGAAATGCCCGAGAAAAAGGCCTTGGCTGGAGCGGGGCGAGGCACCGACGTACAAGAGCCGCGGCAGGTCCGCACCGGCCGATGGGTAGCAGGAAGCAACAATGGCCGCCACGAGAATGCATCGGACGAAGAAGCCGCTTCTCAATGTGTCCCCTCCTGCGAAGTCGATTTGATATCCGCCCAGAAGGGGTAGCCCTCCGTCCAGCCCGGGTAGTTGGAATCGAGCCAGTTCAACAAGCTTGCAGACTCCGGCGTGTAGACTATCACTTCCGGCTTCAGCACGGTGATAAGTGGAACGATTCGGAGCGGCCCTCCAATTTGTTGCATCCCGAGGTCGAGGTCAATCGCATCGGCTTTCCAGTCCAATGTCAGCGAAAACCGCTCGACGTTAGGCGGAAGAGTAAGCTCCTGGACGGCAATCTGAAGCCACTTGACCTCTCCGGTCAAGGTCTGCGAGTGCTCCCGGCCGCCTGAACTCCACTTCACCTCAATAGTGTACGGCGCGGGCTGCTGCTTCATCTCCTCCGGGAAGAAGCAACCGAAGACCATTACATTCCAGCGCGTCTGTGCAGGGAGAGGGAAAGTGTGTTGGGCATAGGCGCAAGAAAGCGGCGCAATAACCGCAGCAGCCATAGCCCAGAGGCGAAAGGTCCGTCCGGCGCGTGCGACGGCAAGCTCGACAGTCTCTCTCATTGTATCGCGCTCACTCGAAACAGTATAGATTAAAGGGTATGGCCGGCGATGGCCGGAGATGAATCCACAATGTTGTTGAGCGGACACTTCCACTTGGGCTTGGCCCCCCCCACGGCGTAAAGAAGCGTGTCGAAGCAACCGAAGTAGGCCATGCCATCGAGAACGGCGGCCGAGGACGAAATCATCCACATGGGCTGCTTGTCCCCGCACTTGAACATCCACTTCCGGGCGCCGTTTGATGCATCCAGCGCATGCATTATATTATCCTCGCCGCCGATATACAGCGTCCCGTTCTCAACGGCCGGGGACGCCCAGACCCGGCCTCCGCGGTCCGGTGCCAGGGCCATTGCATACTCCCAGACAAGCTTCCCGTCGCTGGCACGCAGCGCCCGGATTCGCCCCTGGGCAGGGATGCGGCGCTCATCGGTCAGCGCGATGAACACCATACCATCGGCCACCGCCGGGGACGCCGCAATCCACATCGGTGATTCGGCCGTCCACCTGACAGCGCCCGATTTCGCATCCAGGGCGTAAAGATTCCCGTCCATGGAGCCGCAGGTGACGACTCCGTCGGCGACCGCAGGGGATGAAACCACAGGGCCGTCCGTCCGGTATACCCAGGCGGGGCTGCCGTCTTCAGCCTGAAGGGCGTAGATACATCGGTCCGCTGAGCCGACGTAAACCAGGCCGCCGACCACGGCGGGTGAGGATGTGACCGCTCCGCCTGTTTGGTATTTCCACAGTGGCTGGCCGTCGGAGGCGCTCACCGCATGGACGAAACCGTCCGACGAACCCACATATACCACGCCGTCCACGACAGCCGGGGATGAGTCGACGAGGTTGCCCAGTTTCTGCTTCCATATGAGATTCAAGCCCGGAGAGACAGGGCTTTCGGCCACGCCCGTGCGTGCAGGATTCGCCCGGAACATCGGCCAATCAGCCCGGACAGACCCCACAAACACAAGCGTTGTAAAACCGATCAGGACGAGAGCGCAGATAATGTGGAGGCGTTTGAACAACTTACGGTTTCCTTTCCGGTGGACATCTCGGCCGGGCACAATAGTAAGAACGCTTGCAGCAGGTGCGAGGTTGCGGAAATGCGAGTCCGTCGCCGATAATCAACAATGAATTCTATTATAACGAGCCACCCAAGTCAACACAAAAGCCGGCAAATTCCACTGCATTGGCTCAAGCAGCAGGAGTGGGGGAGAGCGGGGTGGGAAAGTCCTTGACAAATGCACGAACCCCTGGTAAACTCCTTGCTACGCCGCGTCGCAATTGGCAAGTCCTCAACAGGCGGTATCGTAGCACATGGCCGGACGCAAGTGGACACAGGAGAAAATCATCGCGACCATTCGGCGCCTTCACGAAGAAGGCGTTGATCTTTCACCTACCGGCATCCGCAGGACACACGGCGCATTGTTTAGCTCGGCGCGTTCCAAGAGCCACTTTGGAAGCTGGAGGGCTGCTGTTACGGCCGCCGGCCTGGATTATTCCAAGATCAAGCGTGGCGAGCAGGTTTGGAGCGCCGAACTGATTATCGAGGGCATCCGAAAGGCGTATCAAGCGGGCGAGGACCTGCTATCGGTCGACTTCAAGAACCGGAATAAGAAACTCTACTCAGCCGCCTGCGCCAAGCGATACTTCGGGAGTTGGCGCAAGACGCTCATCGCCGCCGGTCTGGACTATGACCGTATGCGTGCCGCGCACTTCTGGAGCAAGCCCAAGATCATCGCCAAAATCCATGAGTTGCACGAGCAGGGCGAGTCGCTGAACTGGTCCAACATCTCCAGGATTTGCCCGGGGCTTTATCGAGCGGCGCGTCGGAAGGAAAACTTTGGAAGCTGGCGCAATGCTCTCGAAGCTGCTGGTTTTGATCCAGGCGAGCCACGGAAGACGGAGGAGTGGAGCAAGGATAAAATCGTCAGGGAGATAGAGAGGCTGTACGAAGAGGGCCACGACCTCTCCCAGAAAAACATGCTACGGACCCACGGCGCATTGCTTGCCGCCGCCAAGAGCCGCCGCTACTTCGGGACCTGGGAAAAAGCCATCGAAGCTGCAGGACTCGACTATGACGGCATAAAGCTTCGTGGGCACAAACCCGATACAGGAGGAGACATAGACGAGTGAATTTAGTTATTTTTATACCCAAACACACCAGTGAACATCCGCGCCCGGGAGCAATAGACGGCGGTAATGTCTTTGATCTGCCCGCAGCCTGGCCGTTTTTTGCCCGCGAGCGGGGCCTCGATCCGGATGCCGCGCCTGATTGTCTCGTATGCGAGACGGAGAGCTTCCAGCACTTGATGGCCGAGGCGAAGTGGCTCCAGGACAGGCCGGATGTATCGGCGGACGTGCAAAGAGCCGTCGAGAACGTGAAGTTGATGCTCCCCGTCACCAATTGCCGCAAGCTCTTTGCACTTGCCGGCAACTATGCTGAGCACATTGCCGAGGGCTCTCACAAGGAGACGATTGCCGCGCTGTCCAAGCCGGTCGGCCGGACCCCGCGCGTGTTCATGAAGCCGCCCAGCACGACCATCGTAGGGCCTGACGAGCCGATTATCGTGCCGAAAGTCGGCCGGTTTATAGACTGGGAGGTGGAGCTTGGGGTCGTCATCGGCCAAAGATGCAAGTACGTCAAGGCGCAGGACGCCTACGACGTGGTCGCCGGTTACACCATTGTCATTGACGTGTCCGAAAGGCAGCTTCTAATCTGGGAGCGCGATGAGACGGTGGAGTGGGATAAGTTCTTCGACTGGCTCAACGGCAAGTGGATGGACCATTTCGCCCCCATGGGCCCGTGTATTGCGCCTCATGACGATATAGGCGACCCGCACAACCTTTCCATCAGTCTTCGCGTCAACGGGCAGACGATGCAACAGGCCAACACCGGGGACATGATCTTCAGTATCCCGGCA
>JALGUK010000326.1 GCA_029820875.1 Candidatus Zipacnadia bacterium | reverse complement strand
AGAGGCCAAGAAGCCGGAGTTGCTCCTCCCGCTAACTGTAGAGGTATCTCCCTGCAAGGCTCGACGTAACACCCTCATCATGATTTCAGTCAAGTTCGTGGACCCCCGCGGCCGGCCGGTTCTGGACCCGGGCAAGAGGCCTAAGGTTGTGGTGAAACATGACCATGAACAGGTCTCAACCATCGGCGGCCGCGATGAGGTACCGGCAGCTACCGAGTCTGTGCAACCGCCGAGCTGGACCCTGCAGCGTGGGTGTGGGACGTGCAGGAGGAGAAGCGCATCTCGCCGCTGCTGGGTATCAGCCTGCCGCTTCGAGAGGACAAAAAACAAAAGAAAAAGATACCGGAGGGAACTGCGTACGCCGTCGCTTCGACGTATTTCGAGGTCGCCCCTCATCCACCCTCGCCCATGGTACCCGGATTCTGCGTAGTCACCCTGGAAACCACCGCCGACCTTGAGCAGGTCCGCATCAAGAGGCCGGACGGCCGGGTGGGCGATTGGCGCGGTCTGCTGGACTGGGCCGAATTCATGGATGCCGACGCACTGTTTTACCTCGGGGGGCAGACCGCATCATATGGACGGCCCTTGCCGGCGTCACAGCCCTGGGTGCCGAATAACATCCGGATGATACCCAAGCTCGGACGGGAGGCCCATCGGCGGGGCCTTCAGTTCGGCGCGTGGATTGCAGCCTACATGACGTGGTATGGTAGTGAGCGTGACAAGCCCAAGTATTACCGATACTCCGTGGATTATTCCCGCAGCACCGGCAAGATAATTCCGCAGGACTACGTCTCCTTCCTTGACCGCAAACGTATCAAAGATATCGTCGCTCTGATGCAACAGATGCAGCACGACCCAAATGTGGACTACATCGGCCTGGACTACATGCGGACCAAGGAAAACCGTTGCTACGAGCTGACGAACCTATTCGCGCAGGAAATGCGACCGGAGCAATTACCCGCTGATTGGAACAGGCGCAGCGACAAGCAGCGGATGGCCTGGCTTGCCCAACGTATCGAACCTCTCGACAAGGACGAGGACCTCTACGAGGAATGGAACTGGTGGCGGGCATATCGCACCGCACTGATTGTGGAACAGCTCAAGCGGGAATCGAAGATTACCAAGCCTCTGTTCCTGTTCATCCTGAGTTGGCACCGCGGCGAACAGCATGGGCAGGACCCATTCATGCTCACAGATGCCGGCGCGGACTTTCTTAATATCATGCTTTACCAGACACTCAACCGCGAGCACTTCGACGTTATTATGAATAAGTGGCATGAGTACACGCATCAAAGTGAAATCAACGCCGTCCCCGGGGACGAGGCCGACACCGATTGGCATCGCGAGCGCGGCCCGGGCAAGAGCGGGGAACTGCCCGTGCCGGCGCCCGAGGAACTCTACCGGCGTATGGTCGTAGCTCAGGAGCAGCTCCATGCCGATGGCCCGGTGCGCGGTGCGTTCTTTCACGACCTCGGGCGTATCACACTGATGGGGAACATCGCGCCTTACCCGGGGAAGGAATGGGCCATCGCCGGCGCGGCGGCGTTCTCTACGCTACGCAACAAGTGGCATAGATTGCCCGTTGCCATCACCGTCAATGCGCCGCCGCAAGCGAAGCTTGGCGGCACGTTTCCTGTGACAGTCACGGCGGAATGCCGGTCGGACAAGCCAATCCGGGGGGCGGCCGTCACCCTTTACAGCACCGACGGCACGCGGCCGATGGGCCGCTCCACTGTAAACCTCGGGACACTTCAGCCCGGCGAGAGAAGGATTGTCAAATTCGCAGTGAGGCTCAGCGGCCCGCAGCCGGACCGCCAAAACAAGTTCATGATCGCCGCAAAGGCAACGTGGAAGCTGCCTCCTACTCCCAAGCCCCGGAGGGACACTCCCAAGATAGGGACCCTTCGCCCCCACAAGCAGTGCGTTGCATTCGACTATGTGCGAGGAATCTAAGCTCTGCGCCTGTGCCAGGACGGGAAACATTCATTCCGTGCAGTTCCCCGTTCGATTGCTCAAACCGTTTCCTCCTGCAGTCGGAACTGCAGCTCGTACATTTGGTTATAGACACCGTCGCGCCGACGAAGGGTCTCGTGGTCGCCCTCTTCTGCGATACGCCCGTCGTGCAACGCGATGATCTTATCGGCATGCTTTATCGTGGAGAGCCTATGTGCGATAACGAACGTCGTTCGGCCCTTCATCAGCCGCATCAGCGCCTCCTGAATCGCCAGCTCGGACTCGGTGTCCACTGACGAGGTCGCCTCATCCAGGATTAGAATCTTCGGGTCCGCTAACAGTGCCCTCGCGATGGCGATTCGCTGCCGCTGCCCTCCGGAGAGCCTAACTCCGCGCTCGCCGATCTGGGTATCGTACTCATTGGGCAGGTCCATGATAAACTCGTGCGCGTTGGCCGCCTTGGCCGCCTCAATAATCTCGTCGTCCGTTGCGTCCGGTTGCGCGTAGGCGATGTTTTCGCGCACTGTGCCGTTGAAGAGGAATGTCTCCTGCAGGACCATCGCTATGTGGCGGCGCAGCGACGCTTGCGTGACTGTTCGGACATCGTGTCCGTCTACGAGTATACGGCCTTCGTCAGGGTCATAGAAGCGCGGGATGAGGTTTATGATGCTCGTCTTGCCCGCTCCGCTTCGGCCGACAATCGCCACGGTCTGCCCAGGCTCGGCGACCACGCTGACATCCCGCAGAACCTGCTCCCCTTCCTGATAGCTGAAGGAGACATGGTCGAAGACTACGTGGCCCTTGATATCTTTGAGTTCAACGGCATCCGGAGCGTCCTGGACGTCAGGTTCCACGTCGAGCACCTCGAAGATGCGTTTGCCGGCTGCGATAGCCCGCTGGAACACGTCGTTGGCGCGAATGAGTTGCCGCGCCGGGTCGTAGAACATCGTCACGTACGCCAGAAATGCGATGATGTCGCCGAGGGTGACCTGGGGCGGGGTGCGCATGGCGAGGACTCCGCCGACCGCAATCACGAGCACCAATCCCAGCGAGCTGACGAATTCCATTGCGGGGAAGAAGGTGCTCCACAAGCTGATTGCGCGGATACGTTCGTCGCGGTACTCGATGCTCTCACGTGCGAAGTTCTC
>JALGUK010000325.1 GCA_029820875.1 Candidatus Zipacnadia bacterium | reverse complement strand
CTGTTGGATGAAGAGCATTAGCGCACTCGAAGATGTTTCGTGCCGTTCTCGGCGGCTGCCTTGTCGCTCTGCCGATGACGCAACAGCAGATTCTTCGCCTTCGGCTCAGAATGATGGCAAACGGGCTGGATACGCAGTATCCAGCCCGGAACTCATTGTGGCACGGCCAACCACTTCGTCCCTGTCATTCTGAACGGAGTAAAACGCATTCGTTACTACGCAGCGAAGCACTTCGTCCCTGTCATTCTGAGCGGAGCGTAGCGGAGTGAAGAATCTGCCGTTCTCGCTCTGCCGATGACGCAACAGCAGATTCTTCGCCTTCGGCTCAGAATGACACAAGCTGGCAGGTCCTTCGCTTCGCTGAGGATGGGATCTTCTGAGGAAGGTTCATCCCAAGCACGACAACGGGCAGCCCAGAAGGGCTGCCCGTGTTCTCGATCCGTGGAACTGGCCTCAGCTTGCCGTTACTGCGGTATGCTCTGAGCTATGGTGGCTTCTTCCTGTCCGACGAGCTTGGCGTGGCCATCGCAGAAGCCCATACCTTGCTTCGCCGCACCCCACACGCGCCAGTCCTCCCGCGCGTAATGGTAAAAGATCCATTCCACGAAGGTCATGGTCTCCGCGGGCCGCTCAACTTGGCTCGTGCTCTTGCCCGCAATGGTTCCCATAAACGGTTGGCCCCAGTTGTAAGCGGCCGTATCGTGGTAGCGGTAGCTTCGCGGGGGCACCGTCGGGCCACACCGCCCCGCGTCGCTCTTCCCGCTCGGACATATCCACATGTCGTAGTTCTTGACGTATGGCTGCAAGACCTCGACGATGTCGAGCTGCCCCCGTGGTTCGCCGGTTGGGTAGCCCGGCGAGGGGCCGCAGTGAGGATAAACTTCGTCGTAGTCGCTCGTGTACATGATGATGGCCAGGGAGAGCTGCTTGAGATTGCTGATGCAAGCGGCCGCCTTGGCCTTCTCCTGTGCGCGCGCGAAGACCGGGAAGAGAATGGCGGCCAGGATCGCGATGATCGCGATCACCACGAGCAATTCAATGAGCGTGAACCCGTGGGCGTGTTTTCGTGCTTTCATCGCCGTCACCATCCCTTCCACGGTGCCAGCAACTGGTACTGCCCCCAGATCGTATGCGTGTTCCATGCGAAAGGCCCTTGCTCGGCAGGCGCGAACGGGCGGCTGGTACCCCGATACAAACGGTCACCCTTAACCGCCTTCACGTGCCCGTCGCAGAAGGCGCAACTGGCTGCCGTGTGGCTGGTATGCCGGACCACAGGGAGCCAGTAGCTTGGAACGTTGCCGACACCCATGAAGTACCCATTACTGTCGGCCGCGAGGAGCGTGTCCGCTGGCCTGCTGATGTCAGACTTCGTCCAGTGTTTGTCACTGGGCCCGACCGCCCAGAATAGGATCCCGTTGATCGCATACCCCATCGCGAATCTGGAAGGCGGACTGCCATCCCACAGTGTCCCCGGCGAGTCGGGGAAGCTCTTGGCGCCCCCGGCGGGGCAGCAAAAGACCTTCGCGTTCTTGACGTACGGGTAAACCATGACCGCCCAACTGTGCAGTGTGTCGTCGGGCGTCATTGGGTGCGTCCCATTGTGAAGTCGAACCGGCCAGGTGTCATCATAATCGGACGCGTACATCATGATGGCCATCGAGAGGTTCTTGAGATTGGACTGACAAGACGCCTCAAGAGCCTTATCCCTCGCCTTGGCAAAGACGGGGAAAAGGATTGCCGCCAGGATCGCAATGATTGCGATGACTACCAGCAGTTCGATTAGTGTGAACCCTTTGCATCTCATGCCCGTTCGTACGCCTCCCTTCCTTACAGCTTTAAGCAAGCCTTTATGCGCCCAGCTTCTGGGCTTAGCACACCCCCCTTTCATCAGATCGCCGCTTCGCGGCATCTAACCCCTGCCTGCAGGCGCTGCCGGGGCGGGTGGCACATCGTCAATCCCTGGAATGCCGGCGCCAGGCGGTGGCGGGATGTTATGCAGCCCCGGCTGACCGGCAGGTCCCGGCGGTGCCTTGGGCCGGCCCATGGTGAAGTACCACGCGCCGACCAAGATCACCACCACAACGATGATGGCGATCACGATCTGCACCGGCGTCACCTGCTTCTGTGCTGCCATTTTCTTTCCTCCCTTCTCATAGTGGACTTTACACTTGCTCCGCTTCGCGCAATAGAGCCTATCCGAAAACTACGCGACGGGCCGCTTGATTGCCCTGTCATTCTGAGCGGAGCATAAGCACTTCACTCTTGTCATTCTGAACGGAGCGTAGCACCTCACCCCTGTCATTCTGAGCGGAGCGTAGCACCTCACCCCTGTCATTCTGAACGAAGCGTAGCGGAGTGAAGAATCTGCCGTTCTCGGCGGCTGCCTTGTCGCTCTACCGACGACGCAACGGCAGATTCTTCGCCTTCGGCTCAGAACAATAACTTGGAGCATGTGAGAGCCATTATACGGCCTCACGGCTCAAAATGACAGCAACTTGGCTTAGAATAATAACTTCACGAAGCCGTTCAGCTTCGCTCGGGCCAAATAAAACTTGGCCCCTTCGCACGCAAAAGGCGCTGCGCCTCAGTGGTCTATATAGCGGCCCCAGTACTTGTCGGCTGTATACCAGTACTCGACGGACGTTGTGTTCGTGACCGCCTTGGCGTGTCCGTCGCAGTATGCAGTGTTGGTCACGTACGCTATGGCGTTACCGGACCAGTAGCGGTTGTTGCCGCCGATTCCCTCTTCACCGTGCATATTGGGGTAGATGCACGCGATCATGGGTTTCTCAGCCGGGCTGACGATATTCCCCTCGGCGACGCCGGCGAGATTAGCCCGTCTCCTGTCGATCGCTCCTGTATACGGGTTGGTGTTGATGTCACCCCACACCGGGTCCTTGAATGTACAAAAGTCGTAATGCCAAAGCATGGCAACAGATTGTGCCGGGTCCTTGAAGATGCCGATGTTCTTGACGTAGGGCTCAATGGCGACGCTCCAGGGAGGCCACATGTAAGCTGACCAGGGAACCACCGTCCAGTCGCGTGGTGGACCGTTATAGCTCAGCCGGTCGGGGAACACCCCGTCGTAATCCTGCAAGTACATCATCATTCCCATGGCCTGCTGCTTGACGTTGTTCAGGCACGCAGTGGCGATGGCTTTATCCCGTGCCCGCGCGAATACGGGGAAGAGAATCGCGGCTAGGATCGCTATGATAGCGATCACAACCAGAAGCTCTATCAGTGTAAAGCCTTTTGGCTTACGGGTTTCCATCTCGCACTCTCCCTCCTTTATCGTCATTAATGGTTCAGTACATCGGGGCCTTTGCACTCCATAGCTGGCCCTTACAGAGCGCGTCCCTTGTCCTCCATAGCTGGCCCTTACAGAGCGCGTCCCTTGTCAGGCCCTTCGCGTGGCCGTCGCAAAACGTGACGTTGCCCATATCATTATGCGGGAATCCCACATATTCGCCACTCGCGTAGGCACCGTAGGTCTTCCACCAATCCCCCGGCCCCGCAGGACGGTGTCCGCAGGCGCGCCCAGGGAATTAAGCTTTGCGCCGCCATAGCCGTATCCCCGGCTTCCTGGATGCCACCCGTAGACGGGGACGCCGTCGGCACCGGCCCCGTAAGGCACAGTCGAGCTTGCATAAACCAATCCTACCTGATTGTAGCCGTAGTCCGGGCACCAGAGAGGGACGTCACCCGGGCGTACACCGGTCTTACTGATGGCGGGGCAGTCGAGGATGTCGATGTTCTTGAGGTACGGTTGAATCAGGTCCGTCCAGATATGCCCGCGGAATGCCGCCTCCGACACATACGTCGGGTAGTGGAACACTGGCGGTAACTGGTTCTCGTAGTCCTGCGCATACATCAAGCACGCCGTCCCGAGTTCTTTGAGATTGCTCAGGCAGCTTGTCTGCTGGGCCTTCGCACGCGCCTTGGCGAAGACGGGGAAC
>JALGUK010000324.1 GCA_029820875.1 Candidatus Zipacnadia bacterium | reverse complement strand
TCTTTTTTCGTTTCAGCACAGCGACCATAATCAATACTGCCAATACCCAGTCGGGAATTTCCGGTTTCCGACCAGGACCCGTGCGTGGGCACTCGCGTTCGGCTTTCTGGCACAAGGGTATGGCCATCCTCACCAGCGACGCCAAACACGCGCCCGCCGTGGCGCGGCGAACCATCTTGGGACCTCCGTGGGCGTCCGTTTCTACGGTGCAAAAGCAGAAACATAACCCACGGAGTCCCTTGCGCTTAGGTCAATTCAATTCCCGGACACCCTCGTATTAGTTGGAAAAACCTATCTCGGGGTAAATTTCTACTCGAGCCGAGGAGAGGCTCTTCAGGTGGTCGATTTCTTCAGCCGAGAGTTTGTTCTGGCACTCTATAATCGCTTCCTCAAGCGAGTTGATGCCGGCGATCTCTCGCATTTCTTCTACTCCGAAGGACTGCAAGAAAAGTTCGAGTTTTTTCAAGCCTTTCAGCCTTTGTAAGCATTTTAATCCTCTGGAGGTGATATGGGGGGATCTTAGAGCAAGCTCTTCCAGAGAAGAAATATCGGCAATCGTCGCCGTTGCGGCATCTGTAAGATATGGACTAGATACGAAAAGACTCCGCAATTTGTCCATCGAGCGCAAGACTTTGAGCTGACTGTCTTCAAGTTGCGGCAAAAGGGAAAGATCAGTGGGCGAAGATGATCCGCGAAGATGTCCTAGCCACGATATGTCGCTTCCACTTTCTTTGCCGAGACGCAAGTCTACGGCATCTGCTTCGCACAGGATCCCCAACAGACCAGCCACTTTCTCTCTGGTTTCTTCCAGAGGTCGCGCAATCCGAACCAAGTAGCAGCACCGTTCTCGCGGCATAGGATCATCCGCCGGTTTTACACCTACGGTTATCCCGAGTTTATGAAGTCCCACACAGGCCCGACGCACTTCTTCCGAAGAGACGGTTGACCACTCAATATGGACGCCTGGAATGGTCTTCCTCAGATACGTTGCCCCGTTTGCAGTCACATGGGTATTCAGCGCGTAGATCTCTTTCAGCGTTTGGCATTGTGCCAGGCTGCGCAGCCCGGAATCAGAAACCGCGGTGTGATCAAGCCACAAGATCTTTAACCGCGGGAGGTTGGCAATTTTGGCGATTCCGGGATCGGTCACATTGTTGGCGGTCAGGTCCAGTGCTTCCAAGTATATACATCTGGCAACGTGGTCCATCGCACTGTCGCCGACCCCTGAGTCTCCTAGGTACAATTCAGTCACCCGATGTGCTGGGACGAGGCGAGGGAGCTCGCTGTCGCAAACCTGCCGGCCAGACAGATCTACCCGTTTCCGGCCGCTGTAGGGAGAATCGTTGCAGCCGAGAATGCTTGCGACGCCGAGAGAGGCCACCAGAAAAGTTCTCTGGAAACGTGTCATACACTTTACCTTTCTATCGTCTCGCGTCGAGGTTATGGCGTTGAACAGCTACCTCGGGGCTCTCTCAAGCTCGGTTCTGATGTACGAGGAATAATGCTTAAACCAATTCTGCGAGAAGGGAGTACTCGCATCTCCGTGCGTTGTGCGCAAGGTATTGAAATCGACGTTAGCCCCGTCGCTTAGAAGTTGGTTCAGATTGTTCACCACGACCTTGTCCTTTAAGTCCGAGACCATTTCTCTCGCGATCCCAGCCGCTTTGGAGTAGTAGGCGAACAGGAACCCCGGACCGAATCCGGCAGCCACTCCGGCCACGTCTGCCCATCCCTCCATGAACAGTAGCATGTTCTCGTCTTTGGCCTGCAAGCCGGAGGCCATCTTCGTGATTCCAGCTATGACATCCGTGGCGTCTGCCATAATGGAAAGCTTGTGAACCAACCCGCCGAGCTGTTCGCCGGTGAGCCCAGCCACCCTTACCTTGTTCTTCTCGAACCATTCTGCTCTTATTATTTCCGCGCGAGATACGATCATCGTCCGCTTGGCCATGATGAGCTCGAATTTATCGTCACCCAATCGGCGGAGAACCAGCGATTCTCGTCTGGAGCAGGTAATCTGCCAACTCACGCTGGTCACCGCCTGACGCCCGCGACGGAACCCCTCTGCCGAGGACAACACCACGGCCAAATCATTCCACGCGCCGCTGAAAGTATCCAATGCCCCCGCTATCGTACCCAACCTCTGCCAAGCCTTCCAAAGCTGGTCGGCTGCTGTTTCACGCTGAGCAGGCGGAAGCTTCCACAGACCCAACTTCAAGAACTCCTCGTCCACAACGCGGAAAATCTCGCAGTGCAGCCGATTCCTGAGGTTCAGCTTGCTGAGCAGCTCCAACGCTCCACTATATAGCTCATAGCGTACCTTCGCATCCTTCAAGAATTCGTCAAAGTCCTGTTGTGAACCGATAAGGTTGTGAGCTGCGGCATACTGCAAGTCCGCAAAGAAATACGGTTTTCCGTTGTGGACTACGATCGGGCCGCTGCGAATACCGGCGTCGTAGTAGCCGCCATTAGCGCAGGGCCAGGGACTTGCAAGGCTCAACCACGTTCCAAATATCGGCCACCAGTCGTCGAAGTACTTGATGGGCCCAATGTGTGGCGCCGGCCGGTTGTGCTTGGCATCCACCAAGCAATCAAGCCCATCAGGGTCGATCGCGCCGGTGGGACCGTTGCCGCAGTAGCGGTAGAGGTTCTCGTCGCCGGCGGTGAAGCCGAGGGGGTCTTCGGTAAGCCAGCGGCCGGTGGCCGGGTCGTACCAGCGGGCGCGGTGGTAGGAGAGTTCGGTTAACGGGTCGCGGTCGCGGCCGGTGAAGGTGTGGAAGGGTTCCTCGCCCGCGTCGGTCTGGGAGGTGATCCTGCCGAAAGAGTCGTAAACCAGGTGGTTTACGATGTCGGTAGTATCGTCGCCGGGATCGTCCGGCGTGCCGTGATCGTTCAGTACGGCCACGTCC
>JALGUK010000323.1 GCA_029820875.1 Candidatus Zipacnadia bacterium | reverse complement strand
CTCAGGGAATGCGCACGGCAGTGAGGCGGATTGCTGCTGCTTCTGATGTCCCATTGATGGGCACATGGCATGTCGGCTCCGGATTCCTGCGGACAGGCACATAGCCGTATATCGCCGGATTGTGTTGCATGGCCGGCAGACGCGGGGAGGTGAAACCACAGGGAGCGAGAAATCCCTTTTTGCGAAAAGGCACCTACAGTACGATGTGAAGAGTAACTGCTTGTGACGTATCCTCTGCGTGTGCCGGGGCCTCTGGAAAAAAGTACCTGCTCAACTGCCGCTTGCGGACCTACATTGTGCCGCACAAGGAGGATTGAGGATGTACAGGCGTCTGATGGCATGGGGGCTTTTGCTTTGTGTTCTGTTATTGGTTGGGTGTGGCGGCACGAGCGCACCACCTCCCAGCAATGAGTGGTCTGTTGATATTAGTGGAATAAAGAAAATCGGCTCGCGATTGTTTAAGACCACTGTGAGTGATATATGCAACGGTGCCGTCAGCGCCATCGGCTCGAGTTTCACCGGATGGATTCTCGGCCTCATCTTCGGCCAGGACAAGAGCCAGGAGATCCTCGACAAGCTGCAGATGATGGATGGCAAGCTCGATAAGATAATTTCGCAGCTCAACGTGATATCGGGCAAACTCGATCAGCTTCTCGGCGCAATCCAGAGCGCCAGGGACGACATCATAGCCAACAACGAGACCCTGGCCATGAAGGTCCCGATCGACACCATCCAGGAGAACTTCGGATATCTATCCTACTACAAGATGAGCGCGGACGACACCCAGGCTGACCTGCAGAACAACGCGGCCAAGGCGGAGAAGTTCGCAAGCGACATCCTGGACTCAAGGGCTCTGGACATACCATTGACGCTTTACAGCATTCACTCCGGCATAACGGGAGCACTTCCCGGCCGAACCAAGGGAGCGCTGGAGAGCTGGACCGACGTGCTGATTGACAAGGCGAACGCCGGGCAGGACCTAATGAGCTGCTATCTGACCCTTGAGTACTACTTCGGAGAGCTTCTGGCCGTCCAGGCCAAGGGACTAAACCTCGTCGTCGAGGCCTTGCACCTTAGGGAGAGTTCATCGAGCCGCCTGGTCGGCCGGGACTATCCTGGGACGGCAGACCAGTACATCAACCAGGAATTCAAGCCCCGAATCGAGACGCAGGCAGACCTTTTTCTGCAGTGTGTCGAGAGGCTGGTTGTCAGCCAGGTCGATCTTACCGCCTCGCCACCGATGTTCCTCCCTTCGGAGGCTCATGACATTTTTGCTCGGGCCGATTTCGTCGCTGCTCAGTGCTCGGATGCGTTCGGCTCAGGCACCCACCCCTACGGACTGGTCGGACGGGTAATCGGGGAGCCGGCGACGGTCAACGATTGCGGAAAGCACTTCCAGTCCGGCCCTACTTACGGCGCCCCGACGTTGACGCTCGATCGCATCGGGGATGTAAGGCTATATCCTGCTTCCCAGGGCTACGCGCAGTGGCTGCCGCAGCATCAGGCCGAGAGTTACTGTTCCCAGTACGGGTGGACCGTAACGTTGTCGGAGGGGGTGCGATTCAAGTTCAACCGGGCGGACTCGATCGCTGTCGCCAGGTACCACATGGCGATATCGGCCCCGGGCGATTTCACCGTCCAGATACCTTACGGACCCAGCTATGTAACAAAGGCCGTTTACTATGACGACACGTTCACTCCCGCCCAGTCCGGCGACCTTTACGCCAGTTTCACCCTCCCGGCTCGGTTCGACGGTGACTACTGGTACGTGGATCCCCAGCCGAAGATTAATCCGACTCCCGACCCGAAGTATCATGTTCAATCGGTAATTTACTCGGAGACGCCCTATGAGAACGGCGAGTGCCGGTTGTTTACATTGGACCTCCAGATGTTCTATCCCAAACATACATTTAATAAGTACTACTCCGCGGGCGCGAGCCTTTCGCAGTACTCCCTTTACGTCGGGAACACCACCGCAACGATCCGAGGGTGCTATTCGATTCCTGTCGTTCATGAGTGGGAGCTTAGCGGAGGCAAAGGGGTCTCCCTGTACGCCTGCACTGTTGTTGATGCATTCCGCGATTGCGCTCAACAGCCAATCAAGTGGGAACATGGCGAATGGGATAGCACCAAAACGTGGGAGGATGAGCTGGTCGGGTCCGAGAAGATGGAGGTCTCTCCCAACGACCCCATCTCTTTCATACTCTCGAATGGTCTCACTGCCTACGCATCAGTGGGAGGCAATGATGTGAATGTCAGAATGTACGCCGGCGCCGCCGTGACATTTTCGATATTGTTCGAGTAGTCGCAGCCGAACAATACAGGGTCCCGATTGATGATGCATCAATCGGGACGCCCACGCCTTTGAAGGAAGGGCCACTTGGTGTTGCGAGCGTTGACTGTGGCCGTGATATTATCGTTTGTCTGCGCGCTATTGCCGCCCGTAGTGTCTGCAGAGTCCGCCCCGGGGCCTCGGGAGCCACTGACCTTCCGCGACTCGGGCCTCTACGGCGGTTGGAACGAGTATTTCGTCTCTCCGGAGTGCCCGTTCAACTGGTTCATCATCCAGGCGGTGGTTGCAAACGACGATGACACGGGCTGGCATGGCAAGCAGGGGGAGTCAAGCTGGAACGATTGGCTCCGGCGGGCGCGGCGGCAGGGGAAGCGCATCATAGCCGACGTGTTTTTCTGGGGCGGCGAAGATGCGACCATTGAGACCTACAAGCAGCGGGTTGACCGGTTTCTGCAGCACGTGGATGTCGAGCAGCTCTACGCTATTACCCTCGCCGAGGAGAACTACTACTGGGGCGACCGCGACTTCGGGGTCCTCGAGGAACTCTACAGGTATGTCAAGGGCAAGTACGACGTGCCGGTGTGGCAGTGGTACAGCCCGTATGCGGGCGTGCCGGGCTTCGGCTGGCC
>JALGUK010000322.1:1176-7163 GCA_029820875.1 Candidatus Zipacnadia bacterium | reverse complement strand
TTCTGCGTCGCTGCGGTGCGGACGCCCAGGCCGACCTGAATGCCGGTAGGGATTTCGGCACCTTCAGCGACCACAGAACCTGGGACGCGAAGGGTCTGATAGAGCAAGTCCTGGAAATCAACGCGGGTGCGCTTGAAGCCGGTGGTGTTGACGTTGGCGAGGTTGTGGGCAATCGTGTCCATGTTGAGCTGCTGGGCAGCCATACCTGAGGCGGCGGACCAAAGTGCGCGTATCACGGGAAAAGACCTCACTGAATCACGAGATTTGTTGGTTCGCGTAGAGCGACAGCCTGTTCGGCTTAGATGCGGCCGACATCGTTGATGACCTTGTCGAGGGTCTGGTCCTGGGCCTGGAGGGCGCGCTGATTGGCCTCATAGATTCGATAGGCGACAATCATCGCGGCCATCTCCTTTATCGCATTTACGTTGGAATCCTCAAGGTACCCCTGTCGGACGGACGGATTGGGCAAGGGTTCCAGAGTCTGGTCGGAGGAGGCCAGCCCACCGACAGCACGCAAGAGCGCCGGCGGGTCGGGCGGAGTGCAGATGAGCAAGCGGGCAACGATTTGACCATCAACAGATATGACGCCGTCACGGTCGCAGCTAATCTGTTCCCCCTCGGGAAGCCGGATGATGCCGCCGGTTCCGAGGACAGGCTCACCGTTGGCGGTGACGAGGACGCGCGAGTCGTTTAGTGTGAAGTTGCCGGCGCGGGTGTAAATGTAGCCAGCATCGGAGAGAGCCACAAAGAAGCCGGGGCCGTCAATGGCGATGTTCAGAGGGTTGCCGGTTTCGCGCATCGGGCCCGGGGACAAATCGGGGATGGAATACCCGAGCTGAGCGCCGCCGGTGATGGGGACGGCGCCCGGCGAAGCGGCGGGCGAACTGGACGTTCGCCAGGCAAGTGCCAGAGCGTCGGGGAAAGAGGAGATGACAGGTGAACCCCGCCGAAAGCCGGGGGTGCCGGCATTGGCGAGGTTGTCGGCAAGCACGTCCTGCTCGGACATGCGAGCTATCATTCCAGAAGCGGCGGCATACAGACCTCGAACCATCTTTCCCCGTCCTGTAGCGGTCGAAGTCACGTTCAAGGAGTATATCGGCGCAAAGGGTAAAACCTTGAGGGCGCAATATCAGAAGGATGCGGCGGGGGAAGGCGCTCCGTCAGGTAATAGTCGCCTCTTGCAAGGGGATGTCGACAGTACCGACGGCGCGGATGTGAATGTCCGGGGGAAGTTCCATATGGGAGAGGACAGCGATATGAGGCATGGAGCGTTCTAATAGGCGACGGACAGCCGAGCGGATTTTCGGAGAGACAAGCAAGACAGGCTCGCAGCCGGAGATGGTCATGCGTTCAGCGGCGTCGGAGACGCCTTTGAGAATCGTCTGCGCGGTCTGCGGGTCAAGTATCAGCTGGGCGCGTCCCGGGGCTTGCTGGGCAGCATCTAGTATTCTCTGCTCCAGCTCAGGCGAGAGGGTGAGGACATTGAGGGTGCCATCAGCATCCTGGAGCCTGCCGGTAATCGTCCGTGCAAGGCTTGCGCGGGCCAGTTCGACAATTTCGTCGGCTGAAGCTTCAGCACGCGCTCCGTCGGCGATGGCCTCGAGAATCACAGGGAGATTGCGAATAGGCACGCCCTCGCGGAGGAGGGCCTGGAGAATCTTCTGGACATCGCTGACGGTGGCAAGGTCGGGTATCAATTCTTTGACCAGAGCGGGATGTGATTCCCGGAGGTGGTCAACCAGTTCCTGGACGTCCTGGTGCGAGAGTATCTCGTGAGCATGCCGTTTGAGGGTTTCGCTCAGATGTGTGGCGATGACGGTTGAGGCATCCACGACTGTGTAGCCGCGCGCCTCGGCGACGGGGCGGTCGGCTTCAGTTATCCAAAATGCAGGGAGACCAAAGACGGGTTCGGTCGTCCGCGTGCCAGGGAGAGGCTCAGCGCCGTCGGTAGTAGACATGGCAAGGAGACGGTGGGGAAATACCTCCCCGCGAGCGACAATGGTTTCATGAATACGAATGACATATTCGTTTGGGGATAGCTCG
The DNA here is from genome assembly GCA_029820875.1 of Candidatus Zipacnadia bacterium. The sequence goes on along the minus strand of JALGUK010000322.1, from coordinate 5,120 downwards.
ACATTATCGCGAATGTGTACGGGCGGGACCAAGATTCCAAGGTCCCGGGCCATCTGGCGGCGGATATTGGTGATTCGGGCCAGCAGGCGACTCGCAGGAAGAGCGGCGTCAGCGGCGGCTTGATCTTGGGAGCGCGGCTGCGAATCCAAGCCTGATGAACCGGCACCGGCTTCGGCAAGACGAGGGGAAAGCGTTTCGTCCACCAGGGCGACCAGGCCATAGCCGATCTCCACGGAAAGCGTATCAACGGTCAGGAGGCTTGCGAAGTCGTCAGGCTCGCGGGCGGGTTCGGGCTGGGGCTTAGCGGGCTTTTTGGGCGTGCGGTGGAGGGCATATGCAATCAGAGCGCTGAGGGCACCCGCCAACAGGAAGCTGGCCTTTGGGAGCCCTGGGACGAGGGCGAAAAGGAGCAATATGGCGGCGACGATAATCAGCGCCCGGGGGCGTGATGTGAGCTGGGAAAGGATATCTGCACCGAGACTATTCTGAGAGGCTGCGCGCGTGACAACGATGCCTGTAGCAGTAGAGACGAGGAGGGCCGGTATCTGGCTGACAAGCCCGTCGCCGACGGTCAGGAGGGTGTAGGTTTCGAGAGCTTCCAGGGCACTCATGTGCATGCGGAGGGTGCCGATTACAAGGCCGCCGATGATGTTGATGATAATGATGACGATGGCGGCGATGGCGTCACCCCGTACGAACTTGCTGGCCCCGTCCATCGCGCCGTAGAAGTCGGCCTCGCGCTCGATGTCACGGCGGCGTTGCTTCGCCTCCTCGGTCTCCTCGGTGGAGATGATTCCGGCATTGAGGTCGGCGTCAATGCTGAGCTGCTTGCCGGGCATTTCGTCGAGGGTGAAGCGGGCGGCGACTTCCGCTACTCGTTGAGCGCCGTTTGTGATGACGACAAACTGGATGACGACAATTATCAGGAAGATAATCAGGCCAGTGACGAAATCGCCGCCAACGACGAAACTGCCGAATGCCTCTATGACTCGGCCAGCGTAGGCATGCAGGAGGATAAGGCGGGTGGCGGACTCGGCCAGCGTAGGCATGCAGGAGGATAAGGCGGGTGGCGGAGATGTTGAGGGCGAGGCGCCAGAGAGTAGCAAGCAACAGGATGGAAGGGAAGACGGAGAACTGAAGGGGCTGGGTGATATAGGTGGCAACAAGGAGAATGCACAGGCTCACGCCGATATTGAGTGAAAGCAACATATCGAGGACCACCGGCGGCAGCGGAATGACCATGACGAGTATGATGGCGACGATGCCGACGGCAAGGGCAACGTCCGAGTAGTTGGAGATTTGCTTGAATCGGCGCTTGATGTTCATATCGCTATGGTTCCCTTGTCCATGCCTGGAGGAAGCCATCCATCCCCAGTGTCGCGAAGAGGGGAGAGGCGCTTACGCGAAGGCGCTCCGGCGCAAGATGCGCCGGCGGCGCTCGGCGGCCTGGCGATAGATGGTTACAAGTATCTGGGCGACGGCCTTATAGAGGCTCGCTGGAATTTCCTGGCCGAGCCGAGTGGAACGATAAAGGGAGCGCGCGAGGGGCGGGCTTTCAACAACCGGTATATGGAACTGTTCAGCGAGCGCCCGAATACGGATGGCGAGCAGGCCGCGGCCTTTGGCAACTACCACAGGGGCGTTGTTGTGGTATCGGATATAGCTGAGAGCAACTGCGTAAGTGGTGGGGTTGGTAATGACCACATTGGCGTCACGAATGGCTGGAGTAATCCCCTCAAAGATGGCTTCACGGTAACGCTGCCTGCGCCGGGCTTTGATATGGGGGTCCCCCTCGGTTCGCTTGAGTTCCTCACGGAGTTCCTCACGGCTCATTTTTATCGCCCGTTCGTGTTCAAAGCGCTGATACAGATAGTCTATAGCGGCGATTACAATAAAGACAACACATGTACGGGCTGCCACCTCAAAGGCGATTCTTGCAACCACCGTACCCGCAGCAAGCAGAGAAAAGTTGGAAAGATTGGCAACGTCGGGGATGTACCTGCGCAAAGTGGCGAGGGCGACGAGGGCAATCATCAGAATCTTTACAAAGGCCTTAAACAACTCGACAAGCGAGCGCTTGGAGAATAACCTGGCGACGCCGGCAGCAGGGTTGATGCGGTCAAATCGAGGGCTTAGAGGTTTGGCTGTCACCAAGAAGCCGACCTGGGCAAAGTTTGCGGCGAGGCCTACCACCAGGCACGCAGCGACCAGAGGAATCGCCGCCTTTGCGCCCTCAGACAGCCAGAACACAAGCCATCTTACCGTCACCGGCGGAGAGTGGGGGAGAGGCGGGAGGGAGAGTAGAGCGGCCATTGTTCCCAGCAGGCGGCGCAGGCAGGATGGACCAGCGAGTTTGATGACCAACACGGCTCCCAAAAATGCCAGAGCTGCGGTGACATCAGGGCTTTTGAGGACCTGACCTTTTTCCCGAAGCTCCCTACGCCTGAGGGCAGTTGGGGCTTCAGTTTTCGATGCGGCGTCCATAGCAGGACATCACCCGCACTAACTATCTAAGGCTCTTCAGCAATGCGTCGAGATAATAAGGCATGTTGCCGATAACGCTGCTCATCGCAGAGACGATAAAGGGCGATGCGAGGGCGAGGATAATGATGCCCAAAAAAATCTTAGGCGGGATACCAACGAAGAAAACGTTCATCTGCGGGACTGCACGTGCAATGAGGCCAAGGGTAACATCGGCCAGGAAAAGGGCGGCGATGCCCGGGGCGGCAATTCGAAGAGTAATCTCCAAAGACCGCCAGAGCAAAATGAAAACAGCATTGAAGCTACCCGGGGAAAGAGAAATCTCTCCCACCGGGACAAGCTGAAAACTCTTGAAAACGCCGAGAATCAGCCAATGGTGACCATTGATGGCGAGGAATACCATCATGGCGATAGTGTGATACATACGGCCTAAAACCGCAATCTGGTCACCAGCGGAGGGGTCGAACAACTGGGCGGCGCTGATGCCAATTTGAACGTCAAGGAGCCGACCGCCCATCTCGGCACAAATCAACAGAAGGGATGCCAGGTAGCCTATCATCATTCCGACTGCAAGCTGCTTGAGAGCCAACAGCGCGTAGGCCGTCAGTTGGAGGTTTTGAACGCGGAGTGTCGGAATCAGCGGCGCCAGTATCACAGCGAGGGCCACGGCAACGGCCATCTTCACGGCTGTCGGGACGAATCGAGTACCGATGAGAGGGGCGAAGATGGTGACGCCCATCACGCGTGCAAGGACGAGGAAGAATGTGACTATCTGAGCATTGGAAGGCGTTGGTCCCGCCTCCTGTAGCCCTCCATTAACAGGAGGGGGTAAAGGATACCGTCGTCCAGTCTGTATCCCGAAGAGAGGGGTGGAAAGAATTCAAATGATTTTCAACGTGCAATGTAGGGCAACTCTGTGAATAACCGGGCGGTGAAGTTCACCAGTGTCCGGAGCATCCAAGGTCCAAACAGGAGAATGCCCAATGCCGCTGCGATAATCTTCGGGATAAAAGTCAGGGTCATCTCCTGGACCTGTGTTACCGCCTGGAAGACGCTGATAACGATGCCGGCCAACAGAGCAAGGGCGAGTACGGGGCCTGCAAGCTGTGCGCTCACGAGCATTGCCTGGCGGGCGAGTTCTGTGACGGTTGCCTCGGTCATGTGCCAGTCTGACCACCGTGAGAGGGTAATGAGCAGCATCAAGTGAAGCTGAAGACAATCGAGCGAGTAAGCAGATACCAACCGTCAACCATTACAAAAAGCAAGATTTTGAACGGCAGGGAAATCATAACCGGAGGAAGCATGAGCATCCCCATGGACATGAGCATACTTGCGATAACGAGGTCAATAATCAGGAAGGGGATGTAGATTACAAATCCAACCTGGAATGCGGTTTTAAGCTCGCTGATGATAAATGAAGGGATGAGGACGTACATGGGGATATCCTCAGGGCCGTGGATAGG
>JALGUK010000322.1:0-1162 GCA_029820875.1 Candidatus Zipacnadia bacterium | reverse complement strand
CTGCAGCGCGACGGGTAGCCTCGGTGAAGGTGATGGTCCCGGCCATGTAGGGTTTGACTGCGGATTGGTCAATGGCGTTCCAGGTTGGGAGCATTATAAACAATGTCAGGAAGAGCGCAAAGCCGATGAGCACCGAGTTCGGGGGCATCTGCTGGGTGCCGAGGGCGGTACGCAGGAAGCTTAGGATGATGATTATGCGGGTGAAGGATGTCAGCATCATGATAAGAGCAGGGGCCAGGGAGAGGATCGCGAGAATGAAAACAATCTTAAGGGTGAGGGCAACATCGGCAGGCCCGTTGGCCTGATCAATGCCCAGGGTGAGGCGAGGGAGGGGGACCTCACCCTGGGCCCGGCATGAGGGGGTGTAGAGGAGGAAAGCCGCTGCGATGGCGGCGAGGAGGATGAACGAGGGTAAGCATCTTTTTACGGCGTGAATTCTCATCGTGAGCAGTTACCGAAGGAATTATTGACGCAGGTCCAGGCACGGTGTCAGAGTTTACAGAGAGTTCAGATGCGCTCGCTTTGCGTGAAGGCAGGCTCGCGGCGCGAATCCTCTCTGCTACGAAGAGCACGCAGCAACAGGGCGCGCCGACGGTGTTGACGAGCAGCGGGACGACGCACGCGAGTTGCTGGTGTCGGGCACTCGTCCTCCCATTCCAGCGCCGGCTCAACATCGTTGTCTTCGATGACTTCCGCGTGTTTGGCGCTTGCGTAACGAGCTTTTGCGAGTGTACGTGCATGGGCGCGTTCGACGGCTTGAGCAGCACAAGATTCGCCGGTGGTACGGCTGGAGGGTGTGAGATCGGCGAGAATCGCCAGCCGTGAACCGGATTCAGCAATCAAGAACGTGCGCGGCCCCGCCTCGACAAGGTGGATTGACTTGCTCCCGTGTAAAGGGACAGTCTGCAAAATGCACAAAGTTGTTTCACCATTGTCACTTACATAGCGCCTGCGTTGTGCAATGCCGCGATAGAAAAGCAAGGACACATACACCAACAGCACGATGACGCCGAGCTTGATGACAGTATCAAGGATACTGACGCGGACGGGGGGGCTGGGGGGTCCGGTGTTCTGGGGTGGCGACGAACCGGAGTTTGCCGGGCGTGATTCAGCCGAATCAGCCAGGTTGAGAGCCTGGACTTCGGCCGGTGTGAGGACAAGG
>JALGUK010000321.1 GCA_029820875.1 Candidatus Zipacnadia bacterium | reverse complement strand
GGGCGTTTGCCCTCGTCCAGATGCTTGGATTCGTCGGCCATCATCCGCAGCAGGTGGTGCTCACCGCGCTGCAGCAGCCATGGCGACGAAAGAATGGCATCATAAGCATTGGGGTCGGGGTCTTGCAGCTTCCACTCCGGGCCGTAAAGAGGGTACAACTCGAGGGGAATAGTCCACGGACGCCGGCTCGTTGTCTGCTCAGCTCGAATCACCGGCAGTTTAATGCGGCGCTGCGGATTCGCTGGAGCAACAAGCAAATGTGCGTACAACCCGAAACGGCTCGGCGGTATAGATGCTGGCTTGGATGGGCTGTTCGCAAAAACACTCGCCAGTACAGCAATAAGCGCCGGACGCCACATAAGCAAATCGTGACCTCTGGCGCCCTCGGCGGCTGCCGATCCTAACTCGAGAGCAGGATGAATTGCTCGTCTTCAATGGCAACGTTCCGCAGGTTCGGCTGAAAGACAACTTTTTCCAGATTCAGCACCGGGTTCATCTTCCTCATCAGGTTTCGAACCTGCCCGGCAGGCAGAGGGATGCCATTCACCCACGCCTTTTCCACAAAAAAGTACAGAAGCCTTCCGCTCTTGACTCGAAAGTAGCCTAAAACCTTGACCTTGTTGCCCAGTCCCCACAGGTTATACACCCCTGTGGCTTCAACCTTCGAGCCTTTGAAGTCGACCTTGAGGTTCTTAATCTTAAGGCGCTTGTTACGCTTAGCCAGAAAACGATTGATTGCGCTCTCGGAGATTCGGGCGGAGAATATATTGTTCTGGGCTGAAATCACTCTCACTACACGGTGCTTGAGAAGGTCCTCCAGATTCAGCGTGACATCGAATAGCTTCACCCGAATCCAGTCGATCTTCAAGTCGTCCACATCGGCTTCCACGGCTTCCGCCACAATGGACTTAAAACGGCCTTTCTCAGTCCAGTTGCCGGATTCGAACGGCTCTATCTTGAGCGATAAGGACTTGGGATGCAGCGTCCTGTCTGCAGCCTCCTTCATTGCCGTCTTGACCTGCTGAACCGTAACGGCTGCAGCGTTCCCACTCGCGAACGCGCACATAACAAAAACAGCTATCAGGCCGATGCTCATGACGTTCAGTCGCCGCTGGGAAGCCACAATAGGCCCTCCTTGAGCCATCGTCGTGCAGGTTACATATCCGGTAGGCACAAACAACCACACCCGCAGCGCTCGCCGTGGGCCCCGAACGCGGCTTATAAGCTTAGCGTGTGGCCGTGCAAATGTCAATAAAAGAAACACCTTCGGGTGTGTGCATGTTCCAAGACATGAGAATGTGAGCAGGGGACGGCTCACTTCACTGCGGCATTTGCCACAAAAGCGTCCGAAAAACGCGCCAAGTCTTGGCCTGCGCATACGACACAATCGCCGCCGGCGCGCTTGGCCTCGTAGAGGGCGGCGTCCGCAGCGTGAAAAAGGGCTTCACCATCCGCCTCCGTGCCGGTAAAACTTGCCACGCCGATGCTGACAGTGATTCCGGGCAGATGGCGGCCCTGCAACGGCGGGGGCGATGATAGCCTGACAGCGTTACAGATTCGCCGCGCACATCGCAGTGCTCCTTCCAGACTCGTCTCCGGCAGGATTACCGCGAATTCCTCCCCACCCCAGCGCACTACGATATCAGCATCTCTTGCCGCTCTGCGGACCACCCGCGCGATATGGCGCAGGCAATGGTCACCGGCGTCGTGGCCGAAGGTATCATTGAAGCGTTTGAAGCGGTCCGCGTCCATCAGAATCAGCGAAACGGGACGCCCGTACCGGCACGAGGCTTCGACCTCCCGCCGCAGGGCCAGGCGGAAGTACCGATGGTTGAACAGGCCCGTCAGGCTGTCCATCATGGCCAACCGCTGGTAGAACTCCGCCTGCTGGCGAACGCGGTCAAGCTCTCGGGAATGGCGCTCCAGGCTTTCAAATTCCTTGATGGCCGCCTTCGCACGCGCTTGCACTTCGTCCTTATGATAGGGTTTAACCAAATAGCCGCGCGCTCCGCGATTGACGGCCTGCATTGAGGATTGCAACGACGCCTCTTTGGTGGTGACGATGACCATCGGCCCGGCCTGCTCCGAATCGCCGGATTCGATAAGCTCAAGCCCCGACCCATCGCGCAGGCGAAGGTCGGCGAAGACGACGGCATATTCCGCCTCGGCGATTCGCTTTCGAGCATGTTTAATCGAGTCAGCTACATCTACGGCGTATCCCAGAGCGGCAACAGCCTCACGAAGGGTCTCTCGCGCCGTCTGATCGGGGTCAACTAACAGAATCTTGCGGGAGGCGGTCACGCCGGGGTCCCCTCCCAGGCTGCAATTAGGTTGAGTGGTCGCAGCTTTCTGCGCCGGTGCGTCCTGGTACGTCGCTGGCGGACGGCAAGCCTAACAAGGTCAACAGCAATGCGGGCATCAACAGGCTTACGCAGAACACAGGCAGCGCCCCTTTGTATCGCTCGCTGTTCTTCGACATCGTTTGCATCGCTCAGTACTACAATCGGAGTGTCCTGCACATAACGGTTCAGATAGGGGATGGCATCCGCACCGCTTAATCCGGGCATCTGCGCATCAACAAACACAGTGTCATAACTTCGCCGCATGGCCTCCGCAAACGCCTCAACCGCATTCCTAACACAAAGCACCTCGCATCCCGACCGCCTAAGCTGCTCCGATAGCGCATCGCGAAGCGCGTCATCGTCGGCGACAAGCAGGATGCTGGGTTGCAATTCCATTGCGGGCAGACTCTCAAGTCCGACGTCAAAGGTAGCACTGCGGGCGGCAGGTAGTTCGTTGCTGTGGATACACGATTGCATCGCCATATAAGTTATCGGCATCTGTCACTGCAGCTTGAGAAAATGTTGATGAGAACAGATTCTGGCCTCAGAGCGAAGGTTGTTTTCCTCACGGTGTGGAATTTCTTTGTCTCAATCAGCTTGGAAGTTATGCCGGAGGGTGGATTATGCGTTGGCTTGGCCATCTATTGGCCGCTTGTGTTTTGTTTTCAGTTGTAACTGCGTCGGCCGATTGGACCGAAAGCAGCTTCAAGGACTTCGTGGACGGCACATTCGATGACGGGGGCGTCAATTGCTATGTCTCGGCGGCGGGCCGAATTCAACTGATAAACCGCTGG
>JALGUK010000320.1 GCA_029820875.1 Candidatus Zipacnadia bacterium | reverse complement strand
TGATGCAACCCTCAAAATCCTGCTTGATTTCATGCTGCCATAACCGGATGACACGCCATCCCATCGCTCGCAGCTTCCGGAAATTCTTCCGGTCACGCTCGCGATTCTTGTTGAGCTTCTCCTTCCAAAACTCCGACACCTTGTGTTCCCACGTCGGAAACCGATATCCATGCCAAAAGTCGCCGTCTATGAAAACGACGACCCTGGCCTTCGGGAAAACTATGTCCGGCTTGCCCGGCAAGTCCTTAACGTGCTTCCGAAACCGCAGCCCGCGTTTGTGTAGTTCGGACCGTACTTTTCTCTCGAGTCCCGTATCCTTCCCTTTAATGCGGGACATGCAGTAGCTGCGTTGTTCCGGTGTCAGGTTATCCGCCATCTTGTTCCTGCTCAAACTGGCTGAAAGCCCGTGCCATCTCAGTATTGCCGCCAGGTAAGTGCAAAGGCGGAGGAGGATCTGTTTGTGCCGTGAAGTTCTGCGGTGTCTTGGGACAGATCATACGAAAGTCGCATTTGCTGCATTTTTCCCTATGAGGACGCATTGGGAAGTCGGAAGCAAGTACGCCCCGCACAGCCCACTCAATGTTGGCAAGCGCCGCGTCAATGGCCTCGTCGTCTACGGGCACATCCACGCGCCGATTGTCTCTAAGGAGATGGACATGCCCCGTCCTTGCGTTCTCTCCCAACACCTCCTGTGCTGCGCGTGCATACAGCTGAACCTGTAATGCCAGCTCAGTCCAGTCGAGTTCCTCGTTTGATTCCGGCTCGCGCCCTCCTTCGATGGCTTTGAAATCGATGATCTCAGCTTCAAGTATCCGCCCCTCGGGGTCTTCCTTGAGAAGCAAATCGATGGATCCGGAAATAACACAGTTGTCCGCCGGGACTTCGAAAGTAGCTTCGACCTGTCGCCTCCTTTCGAAGTCGCCGCCGAACGATTCAACATAGTTCTGAATTATCTCGACAGCCTTGTCACGAGCCCGTTCGTATGGGCCGGGGCTATTCATTGGGTCTCGGCTTTGAGGAACATGCTTCAGATGGAACACACGCTCGGTTGTCTCAACAGCCTCCTCCGGAGTAGGGGCGGCGTCCTGGTACTCTTCATGCAACCTCTCCACCGCCGTGTGGACCGTCTTGCCAAATCCGAACATTTCGGGGATCGGCGGGCTGAATCCATAGCTTTGCCGAAAACGGTAGTCCCTTGGGCAACGCAAATAGTATCGCAGCTCCGAGAAAGTGGTCGGAAGGTCGGACTCCTCAACGCGCCGTCTTGGAGGACAGGTGACAAAACCGGGGGGCAGCCCCTCGGCATCGTTCGAAATCGCAGGGTGCCGTAGTCCGTTGGCAAATCGTGAACGTCCCCTTGCCCTTGCAGCACCTGGAAGGTTTTCCGTCCCTGTCACGTACAAGTAGCGCTCTGCACGGGTGAGAGCAGTGTAAAAGAGCCGGGCCTCTTCAGCTGGCGTATTCTGGTATGCACCGCGTCTAAGAGCGTCCTCTATCACCTCCCGGGGCAACCAGCCTTCGTAGCCCCGTCTGCGGGCGGGGAACCTCTGGTTCTCCACATCCACCAGAAAAACGCATGGAAACTCCAAGCCCTTCATCTTATGAACGGTAGAGACCGTCACCGTGTCCGGGCGCTGAATCACCTCTTCTGTTGAAACGTCATAGCCGGTCTCCGCTACATTGCTGAGGAAGTTCAAGATTTCATGGAATCGGGCTGGCGAATCGACGCTCATGTACACTGCTTCGACATCCTGGATCATCCGGCTGAAAAGGCCGATGTCCCGCATCGTTCCTTCGTCGAATTCAGTTCCAGAAACACCGAAAGCTTCGAGTAGGTCATATACGAGCTGTTGTGGGTAAACTCTTCTGCGAGTTCCTCCGGGGGGCGTGTGAATGAGGCGTCCCCACGCAGTCAAGGCCCGGACAAGTGCGTCAAAATCCGCGCGCGGGTAGGCTGGAAGAATTTGATTCTCATAGTGGGCTTGAACCTCCTCCCTTGTCGGAGGGTTATTCCTTAAGAGTTCGAATGTACTTCGGAGAACGGCGACTTGGAGGCGTTCAAACGGCCCGCCTCCTGCTTCCAAGCTGAAAGGGATACCACGTTGTGCGAGAGCTTGAGTAAACGCCGAATGTCGCGGCGGGCCGTTTCTGTATTCGGGTTGTCGGGTTGACCGCATCAAGATGGCAAAGTCGGCGGGTGTAAGTCCACGGATAGTTCCATCGTTTTCTTCGTATGCCGTGCCGAGAAGTGCCTGAATCCGGTCCGCCACCCAAGCGGCTTCTTCTTCTCTGACGTTGAACCAGAGGACCCTGAAATCCTGGGGGCGCTTATTCTCGGCTGCCTCCGGATTTTTCGTCATACGGCTCGGGCCGAGTTCGGCGGCAGCGAACCTGTCGGATACTTCGACAATCGGCGCGGTGCTACGGAAGTTCTTGGACAACGTGTGACGCGCCACCCCGGGGTATCGCCTTTCAAACCCGAGAATGTTGTCGACATCGGCGCCTCGCCACGCATATATGGACTGATCGTCGTCGCCCACGACGAAAAGTGTTTCGGAGCGGCTGTGCATCTGCCGAATCAGTTCTTCCTGACACGGATTGATGTCTTGATACTCATCCACCATAAGGTGGCGGAGTGACCCGATGACTTCAACGGCAGCCTCTTCGTTCCTCCTGAGATCATCGACGACCTTGCGTATCATCAAGGAGAAATCGAGAAATTGATCCCGTTCAAGGCTGTCTCTGAGTGTTGCCAGGACCTCACCGAGTTCGGGATCGGCGGCCTGAATGTCTTCAAAGTCAACGAGTTCGTCGTTCGCGGTTTTCCAAGCATCGGCGACTTGCCTGATAGTACGGAAGTATTTGTACCGGGATGTGATGCGCCGCTCCAGGGTCCGTAGGCCGAGCTGCCAGTATCGGGAGATGAGGTACAACACGAGCCG
>JALGUK010000319.1 GCA_029820875.1 Candidatus Zipacnadia bacterium | reverse complement strand
TGCTGTTCCGCCTGCGCCGCTTCGGTTTCCGGCTGGTCCCCTACCTCGTCCCCTATCTGCTTGATGACCGTCAGGTACTTTGCCAGCAAGCTCGCGTAGTCTTTATCATCCGAATATCTCATCCGCCGCTCGACGTCATCGGCTATTTCCTGCAGCTTCTCAAAACGCTGCTGGGAAGTCGCAAGCGACCCGTTGGGGACCCGCATATTCAGGTACTTCGAGAGGGCGCCGATTCGATTTCCGTATCGCTCCCGGTACCGCTTGATCTGCTCCTTGGTAACCCGGGTCCCCCACTGGGCTAACTTCCCTATGATTTCATCATCCGACTGGTTCGTCGGGGTCCGGCCTTGCCTGTAGACCGTGAAGCTGTCACCAAAGCCATCCCTCCATAGATAATGCCGTGTTTCGGCCGTGCAAGCGGCAACATCGGACCTGCTGCAGAGCATTTAACCCCTGGATTTTCCCTGTAACTACGGGAATAATCGAACATTTGCTCGAAATATGAAGCCAAACGCTGATATATCTCTATACTGCTATAAGTATGCCTCGGCCCCTGTTGTGGGGAAGGTCTTCGGAGAGTCGGAGAGAATCCAATAAACAAGCGAAGGATGGGATATGAGCGGAGGATATGCAATTGTTCTCCCCTGACGACTGCCGCGCCGCGCGCGGGAAGCTGGATGCCATAATCAGCCGCGTCTGCGGCGCTTGCACGAAAAGCTGTTGCTTCAACGGAACGATGATGGGCTCGCAGGACATCCTGCGCCTGCGGCGGGCGCTCCTCGAGGATGAAGGACTGGCCCGGCGGGTCCGGGAGCGCCTCGCTCAGCGCGGGCAGGAGCTGATGCAGACCTGGGCATTGCTTGATGGGCTGCGGCAGAAGCTGGATGAGTCGCCCGACGTGCCCGAGGACAAGAGAAAGGCACTTGCAACAAACCTTGACTATTGGAAAAGCTTCGCCTCATCCCTGTCGGCGGGCGTCGGGACCGACGAGGCGGAGTTGATGGCCCTCCTGCGCTATCCGGCCATCCGCGCGATGACGCTGCAAGCCCTGGCCGCAATTCCCCAGGCCATGGCACATCTTGAAGAATTGGGCAAAGACACGCCGTCCCTTCGTTTCCACGGGGGCAGACTGCCGCCAGACCGCTGCCTGTTTCACCTGGATGGGTGTATCGCCGAGTACGCCAAGCCCCGCAAGTGTGCGGCATTTTATTGCAAGTCCGACCCTGACCTCATCAGCATCGTCAAGGCGGAGATGACGTTCGACGAGTTCGTCCGGGCGCACATCAAGCCAATGACCTTCCCCGAGGCGAGTGCCGCGTTGCAGTTCGAGGCATCCCTGGGGAGGCGCTACGTCGAGCCGAAGGCGATTATCGCGCCGGATAGGCACTTCGAGGACCTTTTTCTCGATGTCCTGCGCAACCTGGCCCGCTCAGTCCAGTTGCGGGCGCGCAACGAGGGACCGGCTCATGTCCAGCACGACGACATATCCGAGTGGCTCCGCCTAAGTCCCACGACGAACGCCGCCGTCATGTCCCGCCGTCAGGTCACCGGAGCCGAGCTGTACGAGTTCTCCATCGGCCTGGACGCGGTCGAGTCACCTCTGGGGCGGCCCTGGGCCTATCTTCTCGCGCGGGAGTACGTGCCGGACGGCCCGCTGCATCCTTTTTGGCTCAACAACGAGATCTCCCAGCCCATCGGAGGACTGGAGATTTGGTATGTAGAAGTTTGACTTGAGACGGAATCGGCGGCCGCATGAGTGTGGTCGAACGCGGATGAAAACATGCACAGAATCCAAGGAGGAGGACCGAACATGGATGTCTACGAAGCCATCCGCACCCGGCGAAGCGTCAGAGCCTACCGGCCCGACCCCATACCCGAGGATGTCCTGGAACGTATCCTCGATGCCGGGCGTATGGCCCCGTCGGCGGCCAATAAGCAGTCCTGGAAGTTCGTGGTTGTGCGCGACGCGGACCTGAGGAGCCGACTTGCCGTCGCGGCTCACAACCAGTCGTTCGTGGGTCAGGCCCCGGTGGTCATCGCCGCGGTCGGCCTCAGCCCGGAGCGCACAATGAGCTGCGACGTTCCGGCCGACCCGGTGGACCTTGCAATCGCAGTGGACCACATGACCCTCGCGGCGGCGGCCGAAGGCCTCGGGACGTGCTGGATTGGGGCCTTCGACCAGAACGAGGTCCGCAGGTTGCTCTCCATCCCGGACTCCTGCAAGGTAATCGCCCTGCTCCCCGTCGGATATCCGGCCGACCAGCCAAAGGCGAAATCGCGCAAGGAGCTCTCGGAGGTCGTTTGCTACGACCGGTTCTCGTGACGTGGAGGCTCACAGCAATGAGAATCCTTCGTCGCAGCCATGATATGGTCCACACCCATTTCCTAACGGACTGTATCTACCTGCCGGAGGACCGCGGGCGTGAGATAAAACGGCAGCTCGGGCCGCTCCTGCGTGAGCTTAGGATAGTCTACGGCATCCATTTCCGCGAGACTGCAGGCCAGGAGGGCCTTACTATCGTGCTCGAGTGTATTCCATTCCGCGAAACGCTCGACAGAATCGAGGCCCGACTCAAGGAAATCGTCAAAGACATGCCGTCTCGGCCGCGCAAGACACGCGTGAAAGTAGAGACCCCCCTGGAAAGGAAGAAACGAAATGCAACTTAGCGCGCTGCGCGACGCCTCGATTGTCCTTGCACTTGTGGGGTGTGCGATATCCTCGGCCAGCATCGCCTGGAGCCAGCAGGCGACACCTGCGTTTGTGGACCTGCCGACTCTCGGCGAAATCCAATGGGAGGACCCGTGCCCTGCGATTCCCCATATAAAGCCCGGCCCCGGCGGCGGCATCAGCGGCATGGTGATGGTGCCGTTTGAGGGGAAGATTATCATGGCCGGCGGCTTCATCCCCGCCGGTGACGAAAACGGCAAGCGGACATCGCAATGGGTGCACGAATACGACCCGCAGACCCGCAAGTGGCGGCGCCTCAGCGACATGCCCATCCGGCGCGAGTACGTTCGGGGCGTCGTGTCGGGGGATGCCATCTACGTAATGGGCGGCGGCTGCATCCTTCGCGGCCAAGACCCGGGTTATGCCGTCTTCGCCGACTGCATCAAGTTGGTCCGCGACGGGGATGACCTCAAAGCCGAGCCTTGCGGGAAGCTCACCGACGCCCGCAGCCACATGGCGGTCGGCGCTGTCGGGCCCTACATCGTCGTGGTGGGCGGGAACCACTACGATGTCAGTGAAAAGGGGTACAGTAAGAACACCCTCAGGGCCACCACCGAC
>JALGUK010000318.1 GCA_029820875.1 Candidatus Zipacnadia bacterium | reverse complement strand
GGGGTACGAAGATCATGGACAGTACGCTGCTCGTGCAAGCGTCTGAGCTGGGGCGCCTGCTCGGCCTCGAGGTCGTGTCGAAGCCGGGCGGGCAGCAAGTGCAGATGTCGTCTGGAGAGCATGAGCTCGTGCTCTTTACCGGGAAGCGCGGCGCGGTTCTGGATGGCAAGCCCGCGAGCCTGCCCGTTGCTCCTGCTTACGCAAAAGGGGAGCTGTTAGTCCCCCTCCGCTTCGTCGCGCAAGCGTTCGGCCGAAAGGTCACCTGGGAAGCGCCGGCACGAATCGCGTGGGTGATGCAGCATGTGGAGGCGGGTGGGAACCAGGGGCGCCCCCTCCCGCCCATCATCCATTGAACAAACGCCGGTCGGCCTTACCACAAATGTTTGTTGATGCGCTGGAAGGAATCGTATCCCCGTGCCATCATCAGGTGGTCCATCACCGTGATGGCGACCATCGCCTCGGCGACCGCCACGATTCGCGCGCAGATAGATGCGTCCCGGCGAGTAATCGCGGCGAGGGTCGTTTCCTCCATGGTCGCCATGTTGATGGTCGGCTGGTCCTTGGAAATCGTTGATGTCGGCTTGACGGCGATGCGGGCCACGATGTCATCCCCATTGGATATGCCGCCGAGGATTCCCCCCGCGTTGTTGGTCCTGAACTTGACCTTCCTGTCCTCGATGTAGGGGATGTCGTTGTGCTCGGACCCCTTCATACTCGTGCACGCGAATCCTGAGCCGATCTCCACGCCCTTGACAGAGCCGATGCTCATCAGCGCCTTTGCAAGGTCGGCATCGAGCTTATCGAAGACCGGTTCCCCGAGGCCCGGGGGCACGCCGTGCGCGATTGTCTCCACGACACCGCCTGCAGTATCGCCCTCGTCGCGAATCTCCACTATCCTCGCAATCATCTTCTCGGCGGCCTCCTGGTCAGGGCACCAGATGACGTTCTTTTCTTTGTTCTCCTTTATCTCCTCGAAGCTCATCGGCCGCGAGGGAATACCGGCGGCCTCCTTTACGTAGCCGACGACCTCGATACCCTCAAGCCCAAGCAGTTTCTTCGCCAGGGCGCCGGCTGCAACCCGCCCGGCGGTCTCCCGTCCGCTGGCTCGGCCCGCGCCGCACCAGTCGGTGTACTTGCCGTACTTGACGAAATACGTGTACTCCGCGTGCCCGGGGCGCATCAGGTCCTTGACGTCGCGATACTGCTGGACATGGATGTCCTGGCGGTCCACATTGTAGATGGTCATGCCTATGGGGGCGCCGGTTGTGTAGCCGTCGCGCAGACCTGCCACTATCTGGACCTGATCGGTCTCCCCGCGTGGCGAGTCGATTTCGCTCGTGCCCGGTCTGCGCTTGTCAAGTTCCACCTGGATGTCCTCGCGGCTCAGCGGCAAGCCGGACGGAACCCCGTCCACGATGATGAGCAGCGCATCCCCGTACGATTCGCCGCATGTAGTGACGCGGAAAACGCGACCGAAGGTGTTTCCAAGCACTTGTAACGCCTCCTGCTCTGATATTCAGCGGACGGCGGGCGGCGGTGCCAGTGAGATTGGTCTACAGCTCATTCGACCACCTCCATTTGGCCCCCGACGCTCCGCATCAGCTCCACGAAGTTCGGGAATGTTACTCGAACAGACTCTGCTGTGTCAATCTCGGTGCTTCCATCGGCCCCGAGGCCTGCGACGGCCAAGGCCATTACAACCCTGTGATCGCCGTACCCATGAAGGCGAGTGCCCCGCAATTGACTTTCGCGGATGATGAGGCCGTCCTTGAGTTCCTCCACGTCCGCGCCCATCGCCGTCAGGGCTTCCTTCATCACCGCGATGCGGTCTGTCTCCTTCAAACGCGCCTGTGGGACATTCACCAGCCGCGTCTCCCCGCGTGCGAAGCAAGCAGTAACCGCAAGCGCGGGAAGGGCGTCGGGAGTTGCATTCAGGTCGAGTTCAGCACCGACGAGATCACCGCTGCGGATACGGATGAAGTCCCGGCCCACTTCAATCTTCGCGCCCATTGTTTGCAGCATTTCGACGACCGCCTTGTCGCCCTGCGTATCGGCCATATCCAAGCCCAGGAGCGTAAGCTCCGAGTCGGTAATCGCCGCGGCGCATAGAAAGAACGTGGCCGATGAGAAGTCGGCGGGAATCGCCTCGCGAAATCTCTCATAGCTCTGCCCGCCGGGAATCCGGAACCCCTGCATTTGCGGGTCGTACTCGACACGGATGCCCCGCCGGTCCAGCCATGACAGCGTCATCTCCACGTAAGGCCGCTCATTGAGCAAAGGAATGGTAAGTTCCGTGTCCCGTTCGGCCAGTGGACAACTGATAAGCAGACTGGACAAGTACTGGGACGTCGGGCATTCGATTTGGGCATGCCCTCCCTGTAAGGGACCGCGTACAATGAGCGGGGCACAGCCGTTCGCGCGTGTCGAGAACGCCTCTGCCCCCAGCGCCTTGAGCGCCCCAAGAAGCGGCCCTGCGGGTCGCGCTCTAATCTGCTCATCGCCGGTCAGTACGGTCCAACCCTCTCCCAACGCAGCCATGCTAAGCCCGAAGTAGAGGGTAGTGCCGGAGTTGCCCACATCCACGACATTGTCGGGGGTCTGCAGGCTCCCCGCCGTCCCATGCACAACCCACTCGCGGCCGGTTTGAATCTCGGCTCCGAGCGCCCGCCCTACCGTGACGGCCGCCTGGGTGTCCCAGGAGTCAAGGGGGTGCTCGATGTGGGATGTCCCACCCGCCAGGGACGCGATGGCGACCGCCCGGATGGTATGCGACTTGGAGCCGGGGATTCGGACCGCTCCGCTGAGCACGGATTTCTCAACCAGGATTCTCGCCGAGCTTTGGTTCGTTGCAAGCTCCATTAGCACTTACCACCGCAGCTTGACTTCGCCATCCAGGCTGCTATGTCCTTCTGCAGTGCAAAGCAGGGCAGAGGAACTCACATGCGGAAATAGAACAAT
>JALGUK010000317.1 GCA_029820875.1 Candidatus Zipacnadia bacterium | reverse complement strand
TCTTGATCTTCTCCGGCCTGGGCGGGTCGAACTCCCCGCGCTCCATCTTGCTCAGGAAGGTCGGGCTGACGTCAACCATCTTGGCGAACTGCCGGAGCGTAAACCGCGGGTCGGCCTTGGCCTTAGCTTCCCGAAGCTCTCGTATTCGCTTGCCAAATCTAGGGTTACCAGCCACAGTATTGATTCTCCATTGGGCCAGTTCTTCATACTCAGCATCAGCGGCCCTTGGCAGCGCTCACATCCGGCATCACCGCTGATGCCTACTGCCGTAAGCCACTATCCTTGCCCTCTCTGACCAAGGATCGCGACCGTCGGGGCAGTGTGCAGTTTACACTACACGGCCGGCTTGTCAAGCCCCTGTTGGCAAGAATTCCCCCAAGTAGGAGGAACATCTGTATTCACGGCCGCAGGCATCTGGTTCCATATTCTGCCTTCAAGAAGCCGCCCCGCCTTCTTCTTGTTGACGCCACCCCATTGCTTGAAGAAGAAAGGAACGTTTGCCGCCACGCATTGGTCGCGGATGTCGCACGCCCATTCGGGGTCCATCGGCCGTGCTCCAGGGCCAGACTCACCACCAACGATAACCCAATCGATCCCTTCAAGGTCGAGCCTCGGCATCGGCCCGAGGAGTGGTTCCAGCGAAACGAATTTCAAGTGCGCGCTTGTCCGGCGCAGGTCGTCAATGCGCCTCACATACTTTTCTGTCTCCACGCTCACACCCATCCAGATGTGAGGCGACCATGGGAGATGCCTATCAAGTTCCCGCAAGCGACCAGAACGCTTCGTGAGGACCTGATAGGTATGCCAATCGGCGCGGTTCATTACCTCGAACACCTTCAGCACGAACTCTAGCGGAACATTCTTGTGGAACAAATCGCTCATCGAGTTCACAAAGACGATCTGCGGTGTCTTCCATCTCAGAGGCAAATCCAGCGCATGTTTGTGCAATGTGAGCTGAAAGCCATTGGCATAGTTTGGCTGTCCCATTGCCTTGAGCCGCCGCGCCATTCTCTCCGCGTAGCAATGCTTGCAACCCGGACTGATCTTGGTGCAGCCAGTCACCGGATTCCACGTAGACTCGGTCCACTCTATGGCAGACTTAGCTCCCATTGTCCGCCTCGTTGTTCTTGATTGTTGGAAAGGTCACGCGGACAGTATCTCCAAATGTGCCCTTCCGATGCGTGCTAGCGGTGATTTTGCCCGCCGCCTCCAGTTTTTTCAGGACCTCTTTATAGTTTTTCTTGATGTAAGGACGGCCAACATTATGCCGTTTGTAGTGTTTTGCATAGTGAGGGTCTGCCCAGCGAACTCGGTGAGAAGCATATCGCCGAGGTCGTCAAGGGGCCGCGAGAGCTGAAAGAGAAGTGGTTGCCGACCCGCCAGGCGTGCATCCACCGGGTTGTACTCGAAAGACGGGACTTCCTGTTCCGCGGAGGAGCATTCTTTGGCCATAATCTCCTTCATGATCTCATAGCCCTTGAAACCCTTACTCACAAAGATCAGGTGATGGCTAGTCCTCGCCCCGCGGTCATCCTTGAACCGGAATGGGAGGACATAACGTGGCCCCGGCGCCCGCAAAGCAGAACACAACTCCTCGACTATCAAGAGTTCGCGTTCAAGGGGACAAAGGGGCTCCAGACGCTTGCGCAGGTCGTCGGCACGCTCTTGACCGAACAGGGCATCCATGTGCTCCCGGACCGCCTCATTGTTAAGACCCATGTTGATGCGGTTGTAGTTGAAGAAGAAAATGCAATCGCATCCCCAGTCTTTGATCACCGAATTGACAAGGCGCAATGACAGGCCCTTATAACCCCACGGGTCGACGAAGAACAGGGTGGGGACGAACTTCATCTGCTCGAACATCTTTACGATTTCTTCTCCCACCTCATGGGTGGAAACCTGCGGTGGATATTTCAACCTGTCGATCCCTGGCAACTCATTTATGGCCTTCTGAAGGGAGTTGGTATTCGCTTCATCCTTGTCGTTGAAGATGGCGACGAGTCTTTCACGCATTACGTCGTGGTTAATAGCTTTCTCCAAGATGAGCAGCGGAGTTGACTTTGTTCCGTCGGAGTAGCGACCAGGCCCGGCGAAGAGGTCGATATAGGCGATGCGTTTGGCGTGGGTATTCCACGGTCTGTTCTGCACGCCGATCATGACCTGTGCCCAGGCGTCAAAGTACTTGGCTACAATCGCTGACTTCACCCGCGACTGCTCCTTGCTTTCCTCGAAGAAGCTCTGTCCCTTCGCCATCTGTGTGCCCTTATTCAATCAAATCCGCCTCTCTCAGCGGTTCTATCACGCCGTTTTGCAGCTTGCCTTTGTCGAAGCCCTCCGGCGATTCGGCACGGAGCGTAACGTTGACTCTGCCTGCCAGGTCCGCCAGGTTTGCTGCGGCATTCCACGCCGTAAACAGCGCGTCGCGGTCGGCAGAGAAGGAAATCTCGACGGTCTTTTCCGTTTCCACAGACGGCGGCAGCACGGGAGGTTGTTCGCCTTCGGTAGTTGGCGGAACTCCGGGTGGCGTAGTCAGCGGCTCAACGCCTCCCGCTCCCTGTTCGGCTGGTCCCCCGGGTGTTGTAACGGGTGCTGGTTGCGGCACGGCTGAGGGCAGCATGATGAAGCCGGTGTCCAGGTCGATCTCGTCCTCTGCCACTTCCGCCCCAAGGCGAACTCTATCCACAGCCACCTTGAACCTGCCGTCCTCACCAAGTTCTGGAGCCGCCCCCGAGCAGTACCCGATGATGCCTTCCTTCACGCCCCTGGCCACGGCCCTGCGCACGACGTCCTGGGACGTAAGCCGCGTGAAACCCAGGAACGAGTAGAAGCCCTCGACTACCTCAGCTAAGCGGATGCCGAGGCGCGGCGGCTCGCCTTCGCCCAATTTGAACAATTCAATGATCTTCGTGGGAGCCACGCTGCTGAAGACGCGTTTCTGAACGACGGTAACCAGTTCCATC